>JBATPF010000021.1:0-2439 GCA_049291355.1 Giesbergeria sp. | reverse complement strand
ACCTCGGTCTACACCTCGGCGCGGATATTCCCCATGCTGCCCGAGCGCCTCTCCACCGACCTCACATCCCTCAATGCCGGGCAGGAGCGCCTGGCCATCGTCACCGAGATGGTCGTCGATAAGGATGGCGTGGTGACGCACAGCACCGTGCACCGTGCCCGTGTTCTGAATCAGGCCAAGCTGGCGTACGACGCCGTGGCTGCGTGGATTGACGGTGAAGGCGATTTGCCCGAAGCCGCGCGCGCCGTGCCGGGCATGGACGAGCAACTGCGCACGCAGGACGCCGTGGCCCAGCGCCTGCGCGCCCGCCGGCGCGAGCAGGGCGCGCTCGACCTGGAAACCTTCCAGCCGCGCGCCGTTTTTGACGGTGAGCGCGTGGTGGACATCGTCCAGCAACTGCAAAATCGCGCGCGCCAGTTGATTGAAGAATTCATGATTGCCACCAACACTGGCACCGCGCAGTTCCTGGCGCAGCAGGGCGCCAGTTCGTTGCGCCGGGTGGTGCGCTCGCCCGAGCGCTGGGAGCGCATCGTGCAGGTGGCCGCCAAATACGGTGAGAAACTGCCGGCGGCGCCCGACTCGCTCGCGCTCGAAGGCTTTCTGGCGCGCCGGCGCAAGGCCGATCCGCTTCGGTTTCCTGATCTGTCGCTGATCATCGTCAAGCTCATGGGCTCGGGCGAATACGTGGTGGAACGTCCGCGCGGCGAACCCATCGGCCACTTTGGCCTGGCGGTGCGTGACTACACGCATTCCACCGCGCCCAACCGGCGCTACCCCGACCTGATCACGCTGCGCATGGTCAAAGCGCTGCTCCAGGGCGAGCACTCTCCCTATGGCACGGCCGAGCTGGAGCTTCTGGCCGAGCACTGCACGCAGCAGGAAGACGCCGCGCAAAAGGTCGAGCGCAGCGTGCGCAAGTCCGAGGCCGCGCTGTACCTGCAGGGGCTGGTGGGCAGAAAATTTGACGCCGTCGTCACCGGCGCCACCGACCGCGCCATGTGGGTACGCATCTTTTCCCCGCCCGCCGAAGGCATGCTGGTGGGCGGTGGCACCCCCCTGGACGTGGGCACGAGCCTGCGCGTCAAGCTGGTGGAGACCAATGTGGAGCGCGGCTTCATCGACTTCGAGCAGGTGCTGTGAGGCGTGGCTGAAAATCAATAGAAATCGGCTTCTAGCGCATGGCAGGAAGGCGCTGACAGCTATTCAATAGATAGCTTTCTAGGCGTGACAGATGGCGTTTTTTTGTTTGTCATTGGAACTATTCAATTATTGTTGAATAATTGCTGTATGGACAAAAAAACCGCCACCACCGTCTTTGAATCGCTGGCCTCGGGCGTTCGGCTCGATGTCTTTCGCCTGCTGGTCAAGCAAGGCCCGGAGGGGCTGGTGGCCGGCGAGATTGCGGCCGCGCTGGGGTTGCCCGCCACCAACTTGTCGTTCCACCTGAAAGCGCTCACCCAGGCCGGCCTGCTCACCGCCACGCAGGAGGGGCGCTACCAGCGCTACCGCGCCCACATCGCCTTGATGGTCGAACTGATCGCTTACCTGACTGACGAATGCTGTGCGGGCCACCCCGAGGCCTGCTTGCCGACCGACGCCATGGCGGTCTGCACAAGCTGTGCCTGACGCTTCAAAACGCAGGCCTTTTTCCATTCCACCATCCCCCTGATCGGCCCCCGCCATGCGCAATGTTCTGTTCCTTTGCACCCACAACTCTGCCCGCAGCATCCTGGCCGAAGCGCTGCTCAACCATCTGGACAGCCGGGCGCCCACGCGGCGCTTCAAGGCTTGGTCGGCTGGCAGCAGCCCCCGGCCCGGGCAGCAACCGCACCCACTGGCGCTGGAGGTTCTACAGCGCGCCGGCATTTCTACCGAGGGCCTGCACAGCAAGAACTGGGACGAATTCGCCGCCCCGGGCGCGCCCCACATGGACCTGATCATCACCGTCTGTGACAGCGCTGCAGGCGAGGTGTGCCCCATTTGGCCCGGCCGCCCGGCCAGCGCGCACTGGGGCTATGCCGACCCGTCGGCGGGCGATGCACCGGATGCAGTCAAGCGCGAGGCCTTCCGCCAGACGCTGCACGCCATCAAGCGCCGCCTCGAACTGCTGCTCAACCTGCCGATCGAGAAGCTGCAACAAAACCTGCTGCAGGAAACCGCACGCGGCCTGTCTTCCCACTAGGGCCTTTACCAGGCCCCAAATACCAGGAGTTCCCCATGAGCACCATCCAGATTTTTGACCCCGCCCTGTGCTGCAGCAGCGGCGTGTGCGGCACCGACGTGGACCAGAACCTCGTCAATGCGTCTGCCGACATCGACTGGGCACGCCAGAACGGCGCGCAGATCGAGCGCTTCAACCTCGCGCAGCAGCCCCTGGCATTTGCCGAAAACCCCTTGGTGAAAGGTTTTCTGCAGCGCTCGGGCCAGGCATCCCTGCCG
>JBATPF010000020.1:0-1838 GCA_049291355.1 Giesbergeria sp. | reverse complement strand
ATGGACTTCCCCTTCCACAAAAACGAGTGAGTTGATGAGAGGTTGCACTTCCCATCGTGGCACTTTGATGCCGTACCCCGCAACTACGCGGATCACTCGGGACGGGGAAGTCCCTTTCATTCGTTAGAAGCTATCAAAACAATAGTATCTGCAGGGCGCTGGTCACACCACCACGGGTTCTGGCTCCAGCCGAATGCCAAAGCGCTCGTACACGCTGGTCTGGATGGCCTTGGCCAAAGTCATCACCTCGCCGCCCGTCACGCTGCTCTCGCCGTGGCCGCGGTTGACCAGCACCAGCGCCTGCTTTTCGTACACCGCGGCCTGGCCCACGGTCTTGCCCTTCCAGCCGCAGGCGTCGATCAGCCAGCCCGCCGCCAGCTTGATGCGGCCGTCGGCCAGCGGGTAGTGCACGATTTTCGGCTCGCGCGCAATGATGTCGGCGCATTGCTCGGGCGTCACCGTGGGGTTTTTGAAAAAACTCCCGGCGTTGCCGATCACCGCCGGGTCCGGCAGTTTGGCGCGGCGGATGGCACACACCCAGTCGAAAATCTGCTGTGCCGTGGGCTGCGCCACACCCAGCTCGGCCGCGCGGCGCGCAAGCTCAAGGTAGCCCAACTCCGGCTTCCAGGCCTTGGGCAGGCGAAAGCGCACTTGGGTAATAACCGCGCGCCCAGCCAAGCCCATGCCAAAAGCCGCATCGCCCTGCCCTGCGGGCTGGGCGGCTGCGTGCTTGAACACCGAATCGCGGTAGCCAAAGCCGCACTGGGCAGCGTTGAGCGTGAAGGCCTTGCCGGTGGCCAGTTCGATCGCTTCGAGCGAATCAAACCGGTCCTGCAGCTCGACGCCATAGGCGCCAATGTTCTGCACCGGCGCGGCGCCCACGGTTCCGGGGATAAGCGCCAGGTTCTCCAGGCCGGGCCAGCCTTGGTCAAGCGTCCAGGCCACGGTCTCGTGCCAGCTCTCGCCAGCGCCCACTTCGACGATCCAGGCGTCCTGGGTTTCCGCCACCAAGCGGCGTCCTGGAATTTCCACCTTCAGGACGACGCCGCGCACGTCGCCCGTGAGCACCACGTTGCTGCCGCCCCCGAGCACAAAACGCGGTGCGCCGGCCAGCATAGGCACACGGCGCAACTCGGCCACGTCGGCCGCCGAGCGCACGCGCACCAGGGTTTCGGCACGCGCCATGATGCCGAAGGTGTTGTAGGGCTGAAGCGAGCAGTTTTTCTCGACTAACATCGGGCAGATTGTCGCATTCGGCCCTTTGCGGGCCTGTCTTTTCGGGGAGCTCTGCCGCCATGCCATCGTTCGATACCGTTTGCGAAGCCGATTTTGTAGAAGTGAAAAACGCGGTGGACAACGCCGCGAAAGAAATCGGCACGCGCTTTGACTTCAAGGGCACCTCGGCCGCCGTCGAGTTGAAGGACAAGGAAATCACCATGTATGGCGACGCCGAGTTCCAGCTCACCCAGGTGGAAGACCTGTTGCGCGGCAAACTCACCAAGCGCAATGTGGACGTGCGCTTCCTCGACATCGGCAAGCCGCAAAAAGTGGGCGGCGACAAGGTCAAGCAGGTGATCAAGGTGCGCAACGGCATCGAAAGCGAACTGGCCAAGAAGCTGCAAAAGCTCATCAAGGACAGCAAGCTCAAGGTGCAGGCCGCCATTCAGGAAGAAAAAGTGCGCATCACTGGCGCCAAGCGCGACGATCTGCAGGCGGCGATGGCACTGATCCGCAAGGACATTGCCGATATGCCGCTGTCTTTCAACAACTTCAGAGATTGAGATGGGGCATCCCCCTGCGCGGCTGCGCCGCTTCCCCCTTCTCTCGCAGCGCTGCGC
>JBATPF010000019.1:0-8346 GCA_049291355.1 Giesbergeria sp. | reverse complement strand
GCATTGGGTTGCAAACTGATGCCGGCATAGCCCGTGGCGGCGCACAGCCAGGCGCGCAACTGCACGTCCAGCTCGGCGTAGCCCAGGCGTTGATCGGCCGGGCAGAAGGGGTGGATGTCCGCAAACTCGGGCCAGGTGATGGGAATCATCTCGCTGGTGGCGTTGAGCTTCATGGTGCAACTGCCCAGCGGAATCATGCTGCGGTCCAGCGCCAGATCCTTGTCCGAGAGCTGGCGGAGGTAGCGCAGCATCGCGGTCTCACTGTGGTGGGTGTTGAATACCGGATGTGTGAGGAAGGCGCTGCTGCGGCGAAGGGCGGGCGGAATCAGCGGCTCAACGCCGCTCTCGAATGCGTCGAAGGAAGGAGTCGCCTGCCCATCCTTGGCGAAAATTTTCCACAGCAGTTCGACATCGGCGCGGGTGGTGGTCTCGTCGAGCGAGATGCACAGCCAGTTTTCAAAGTAAATTCGCAGGTTAGCGCCCATGGATACTGCGCGAGAAGCTATTGTCTCGGTAGCACTATCGGTCTTGAGCGAGACCGTATCGAACGTGGCCTGCTGACGCACTGGCGCACCCAATTGCTGCAACCCGCGGGTCAGAATGGCCGTGTAGCTCGCCACGCGCTGCGCAATGCGGGTGAGGCCCTGGGGCCCGTGGTAGACAGCGTACATGCTGGCCACCACGGCCGGCAGCACCTGTGCGGTGCAGATGTTGGAGGTGGCCTTTTCGCGGCGAATGTGCTGCTCGCGCGTTTGCAGCGCCAGGCGGTAGGCGGGGTCGCCATGCACGTCCACGCTCACGCCTACGAGGCGACCGGGCATGGAGCGTTTGAATTCATCGCGGCAGGCCATGAAGGCAGCGTGCGGGCCGCCCGCGCCCATGGGCATGCCAAAGCGCTGCGTGCTGCCAACGACAATGTCGGCGCCCCATTCGCCCGGTGGGGCAATCAGCGTCAGCGCCAGCAGATCGGCGGCGGCAATGAACGCTGCTTGCTTGCCGTGCACCTTGTCTGCGTCGGCGCGCAGATCGTCGATGCGGCCGCTGGTGGCGGGGTACTGGGCCAACACGGCAAAGTAGTCGCCGTCCAGGGCAGCGTTCCATTCGTCGAGTGAGTTCGCCAGCACCACCTCGATGTCCATGGGCGCGGCGCGTGTCTGGATGACTTCAATGGTTTGCGGGTGCGCATCGCCGGCCACGACAAAGCGCATGCTTTTTGATTTGACTGAGCGGCGCGCCAGCGTCATGGCCTCTGCTGCGGCGGTCGCTTCGTCGAGCATGGACGCGTTGGCCACCGGCATGGCGGTGAGGTCGCAGACCATGGTCTGGAAGTTGATCAGCGCTTCCATCCGTCCCTGCGAAATTTCGGCCTGGTAAGGCGTGTACGCCGTGTACCAGGCGGGGTTCTCCAGTACGTTGCGCAGGATGACGCCCGGTGTGTGCGTGCCGTAATAGCCCTGGCCGATGAAGCTGCGCAGGACCTGATTTTTCCCGGCGATGGCCTTGAGTTCTGCCAGCGCATCGGCTTCGGTGCAAGCGGGCGGCAAATCCATGGCCGAGCGGCGCGCGATGGAGCGCGGCACGATGGAGTCGATCAGCGCCCGGCGCGAGGCCTCGCCAATGGCCGAGAGCATGAGCGCTTCGTCGTCGGCGTCAATGCCGATGTGGCGGGGCAGGAATTCGGCTGCGTTTTCAAGCGCGCGCAGGGCAGGGGTGGAGGTCATCGGCATGGACAGCAAAAAATGAGCTTTCGTCTGCAGGGGCTGCGCAGGCGAAAGCGGGGGAAACGAGGGAGTCGCTTACGCGCCCTTGGCGAAATTGGCGTAGGCCGGCTCGTCCATCAGTGCATCGAACTGCGTCATGTCGCTCACGCGCACCCGGAAGAACCAGCCCGTGCCCAGCGGGTCGGTGTTGGCCAGCGAGGGATCAGCGCGCAGTGCTTCGTTCACTTCCACCACTTCGCCCGACACCGGCATGTAGACGTCGGCTGCGGCTTTGACCGACTCGACGACGCCAGCCACTTCGCCCTGGGCAAAGGTGGCGCCCACTTCAGGAAGATCGACGAAGACGACATCGCCCAGCGCATCCTGCGCGTGCAGCGTGATGCCCACCGTGGCTGCTTCGTGGTTGCTGATGTCCACCCATTCGTGGTCGCGCGAGTATTTAACGCTCATAAAAATGCTCCAAAAAAGACGTGAAGAAAGAAGACCGGCCACTGTAGCGGTCCGCACTGACCGGAGCAATGCGGACGGCCAAAAGATCAGCCGCGGAAATAGCGCGCCGGGATGAACGGCATGGCGCTGACCTGCATCGGCACCGGCTTGCCGCGCACCATCGCAAACAGTTGGGTGCCGGGCGCTGCGTAGTCGGGCCCGACATACGCCATGGCAATCGGCTGGTTCAGCATCGGGCTCAACAAGCCGCTGGTCACTTGTCCAATTGGCTGGCCATCCATGTTCTCCAGCACCGCAGGTTCGCGCACCGGCACGCGCTCGGTGGCGATCAGGCCGACGCGCTTGCGGGTCAGCAGGGTCGGGTCGTCGATTTGTGTCAGCACCTTTTCGGCGCCAGGGAAGCCGCCAGCGCGGGCTCCACCCGTACGGCGCACTTTCTGGATGGCCCAGTTCAAGCCCGCTTCGCTGGGGGTGGTGCTGGTGTCCAGGTCGTTGCCGTAGAGGCACAAGCCGGCCTCCAGTCGCAGCGAATTGCGCGCGCCCAGGCCAATGGGCGCAACTTCCGGCTGGGCCAGCAGCGCGCGTGCCAGGGCCTCAGCTTGCGCAGCGGGCACCGAAATTTCAAACCCGTCTTCCCCGGTGTAGCCGCTGCGCGTAACGAAGCAATCGGTGCCAGCGATGGAGTAGTTGCCACCGGTCATGAAGACAAGCTGCTCGATGCCGGGCGCCAGCCGCGCCATCACATTGGCCGCCTGCGGGCCTTGCAGTGCGAGCAGGGCGCGGTCTGGCAGAGGCTGCACGGTGCAGCGCTGGCCGATACGTGCCGTGATGTGGGCGATGTCAGCCGCCTTGCAGGCGCCATTGACGATGACAAACAGGCTGTCATCGCTCTCCTTGAAGAACATCAGGTCGTCGAGGATGCCGCCTTCATCGCTGAGCAGCAGGCCGTAGCGCTGCTTGCCTACTGCAAGGCCGATCACGTCCACGGGAATCAGCGTTTCAAAGGCCGCTGCAGCGTCGGCCCCAGTGAGGCGCAGCTGGCCCATGTGCGAGACGTCAAACAGGCCCGCCGCCGTGCGCGTGTGGCGGTGCTCGGTCATCAGGCCAGCGGGGTACTGCACGGGCATGGAATAGCCGGCAAACGGCACCATGCGCGCGCCAAGCTCCAGGTGCAGGGCGTTGAGCGGCGTGGTCTTGAGGTCGGTAGCAGGAGCGGTCATGGGCAGACTCTTTAGGCAAATGCAGGCCGCAGCCCAGAGGCCACGGAATTTGCCCTGCTGTCCGCTTTACCTGAGAGATTCACCGCATCGCCCTGGCTGGCCGTGCGGCTTGCTCCTTCGGTGGGCTCGTAGCGCTGTATGCAGCACTTGGCCTCTCTCCAGCAAGGGAACGCCCGCATCGCTGCGGGCGGTTGCCAGTCCTTTTGCCTGAGCGTTCGGTGAACCTGCGCCTTCGGCGGCGCCGCGGCCCCGGTGCGGGGCGGGCGCTCTCTCCTGACGGGCTGAATTCTAAAGCAGGCGCGCCGTGCCGGGCATTACTTTGCGTAGACCAGATCGCGCAGCCACAGCGAAAGCTCCGGCACGTAGGTGACGACCATCAGGCAGGCGACGATCACCAGCACAAAGGGAATCAGGTGGCCGACGATGCGGTCGAGCGAAATGCGCGCCACCGTGCAGGCGGCAAACAGGTTCACACCAAAGGGCGGGGTGATCATGCCCATCGCCAGGTTCACCACCATGACCAGGCCAAAGTGCACCGGGTCCACGCCAAAGTGCTGCGCTACCGGCGCCAGGATGGGCGCAAGCACGATGATGGCAGCGCTGGTCTCAATGAACATGCCGATGAAGAACAGGGCCGCGTTCACACCGAGCAAAAAGTAGGCAGGCGACTTGAGCACGCCTTCGAGCCAGTGGCCAATGGCTTCGGGCACGCCAGCGCGCGTGATGAGGAAGGCAAACAGACCCGCGTTGGCGATGATGAACATGATCACTGCGGACGAAATGGCCGAGCGGCGCAGCACGGCGGCCAGGCTCTTCACGCCGATCTCGCGGTAGATCACCACGCCCACCAGCAGCGCATAGAACACCGCCACGGCCGAGGCTTCGGTGGGCGTGAACACGCCGCCATAGATGCCGCCCAGGATGATGATCGGCATCAGCAGTGCCCAGCCGGCCTGGAGCGTGGCGCGGCCGACCGGCAGTCGCCCCTCGCCATCGTTCTTGCCCCAGCCTTTCCATTTGCAGTACAGCCAGACAAAGAGCATCAGTGCGCCGGCAATCAGCAGGCCCGGGCCGAAGCCGGCGATGAACAACTCGCCAATCGACACTTCGGCACTCACGCCGTAGAGGATGAGCGGAATCGAGGGCGGAATGACCACGCCCAGCTCGGCCGCCGTGGCCTGCAAGGATGCGGCATAGCTGACCGGGTAGCCATGCTTGACCAGGGCCGGTATCAGAATGGCGCCAATGGCAAAGGTGGTGGCCACCGACGAACCCGAGACGGCGGCAAAAATCATGCAGGTGAGCACGCAGGTCATGGGCAAGCCGCCCTGCACGCCGCCCACCAGGCTCTTGGCAAACTCCACCAAACGGCGCGAGATGCCGCCCGCTTCCATCAGGTTGCCCGCCAGGATGAAGAAGGGAATGGCTGCCAGCGGAAACTTGTTGATGGCGCCGAACATTTCCTTCACGGAAATGAGCATGTGCGCGTTCGAGGCCTGGATGCCGAGGATGGACGCAAGCCCAATCGACACTGCCACCGAAATGGTGAGCGCAAAGCACAGCACCATGGTGGAGATCATCACAATGCTCATTGCGCCGTCTCCAGTTCCATGCGGCGTGGGTCGATCAGGTTGCCCACGATGCCGATCGCGCTGAACACGGCGCCCACCGGCAGCGCCACATAGGCCCAAAACATGGAAAGCGATTCCAGCCCGGCCATGGTCTGCACGCGGCCGCGCACCGAGTAGTCCCAGCCCCACCAGATGAGGATGGCCATGAGCGTGAGCGCAGCCAGCGCCACCACCCAGTCGAGCAAGCGGCGCACCCGCGGCGGGCTCCAGCGGTAGAGCACATCCACGCTCACCATGGCGCCCTGGCGGAAGGCGCAGGGAATGGCAAGAAACACCATCCAGATCAGCGAGAAGCGGATCAGCACCTCGGTCCACTCTGCCGGCTGCTCCAGCACGAAACGCATGACGATCTGGAACATGCCCAGCGACGCCGACAGCGCCAGCATGGCGCAGGCGCCGAACAGAGCCAGCGCTGTGGTCCAGCGCTCGAGGGTGAGAAAGGCGTGTTTCATGGTTGCAGCCGTACGCAGGCGCTGCGGTGCAAAAAATTGAATAAAAAAGCCCGCCAGGGCATAACTGGCGGGCGTATGAAGCTATTGAAAACGAAGCAAACTTACTTGTAGTTGCGGATCTTGTCGAGGTTTTCCTTGCCGAACTGTTTCTCAAACTGGGCTTCGACCGGTGCCAGCGCAGCGACGAACTTGGCCTTGTCGATATTGTCGATCACGGTCATGCCCTTGGCGCGCAGGTCGGCCACGCCCTTGGCATCGTCTTCGTCCACGCGGGCGCGGTTGGCCTTGGCGCCTTCCTTGGCGGCATCCAGAAACGCCTGCTTGTCGGCTGCCGGAAGCTTGTCAAAAGATGCCTTGTTCATCAGGAAGATGCAGGGCGAATAGACATGGCCGGTAAGCGTCAGGTGCTTTTGTACCTGGTCGAACTTGGCAGAAATAATGACCGAAAGCGGGTTCTCCTGACCATCGACCGTTCCCTGTTGCAGCGCGGTAAACACTTCGGGGAATGCCATGGGCGTGGTGATGATTCCAAAACCCTTGTACGCGGCAATATGCACCGGGTTTTCCATGGTGCGCATCTTCAGACCCTTGAGGTCTTCGGGTACTTTCACGTCGCGCTTGCTGTTGGTCATATGGCGAAAGCCGTTCTCGGCCCATGCCAGCGCCTTGAAGCCCTTGCTGTCAAACTTGGTCAGCATCTCCTGCCCAATCGGTCCGTCGAGCACCGCGCGGGCGTGGGCCTTGTCGCGGAAGAGGAAGGGCACGTCGAAGATTTTCGTCTCCGGAACGAAATTGGGTACCGGGCCGGTGGAGCTGAAGGCCAGCTCCTGCGTGCCCAATTGAACCGCCTCGATGGACTCGCGTTCGCCGCCGAGGGCGCCGTTGTAGAAGGTCTGAATTTTGTAGCGACCGCCGGTGCGCTGCTCAACCTCTTTCGCAAACGTGTCGATCGCCACGCCTTGGTGGGAGTTCTGCGCGGTCGAGATGCTGATGCGCATGGTGGTCTGCGCACTGGCGCTGGCCATCAGACCGAATGCGAGACCCAGGCCGAGGACGAGTTTGTTCAATTGCATGGTGGTTCCTGAGAGGGGATGGGGATGGCACGGAGGGCAGGGCCTTGGCGTGCAGTCGGCTCTGGAAATTATGGAGAGGTCACCGCCGTTGAACTATCCGGGTTTGTGCGGTGCCGTGGGTCTGCCAACCACACAGGAAGAAAAGGGTTATGGCCGGCGGCGCGCGCACGCCCTGTGCTCTTGTGCCAAGCGCCCCGGTCTGGCGGTAACCAGCCGGCGCCTTGTCATTTTGTGCGTTCCGGTAAGAGCGCCTTGATGGGATGAGTGTGCCGTGCACGGGCTGGATGGATTTTCTGTATTTGCGCTGAATTGGCGGTTTTACAGAAAACTATTCTGTCCTTGGGTTTTTTGCGGAACAATGCGCTGCATGGATCGCCTTGACAGAAAAATTCTCTCCGTCCTGCAGGCCAACGCCCGCGCCAGCCTGCAAGAGATTGGCCAAGCCGTGGGCCTGAGTCCCTCACCGTGCTGGGGCCGCATCAAGAAGATGGAAGAGGCCGGCGTGATCGAGGGCTATACCGTGCGCATCAACCCACAGGCGCTGGACTTGGCCGATACGGTGCTGGTGCAGGTCACGCTCGACAGCCATTCCGACAACACGCTGGAGAAATTTGGTGAAACCCTGGCCAGCATTCCCGAGGTCATCGAGGCGCACCTGGTTTCTGGCGACTACGACTACCTGCTGCGCGTGGTGGTGAAGGACACACGCGACTACGAGCGCCTGCTGCGCGAGAAGCTCTACAAAATCAAAGGCATCCGCCACAGCCGTTCCAGCTTCGTGCTGCGCACGCTCAAAAAAGCCGACCTGCCTCTTGATATCACATAAAAAAGGCCTGCAGCGCAGGCCCATCAAGCGTTAATAGCTATCAAATTGGATTACATGCCCGAGTAGTTCGGGCCGCCGCCGCCCTCCGGCGGAATCCAGACGATGTTCTGCGTCGGGTCCTTGATGTCGCAGGTCTTGCAATGCACGCAGTTCTGCGCGTTGATCTGCAGGCGCTGTGCATTGCCCCCCTTGGCTTCGTCCGGCACGAACTCATACACACCGGCCGGGCAGTAGCGCTGCTCAGGTCCCGCATATTTCGCCAGGTTGATGGCCACCGGCACGCTGGCGTCCTTGAGCGTGAGGTGCGGCGGCTGGTTCTCGGCGTGGTTGGTGTTGCTGATGAACACGCTGGAGAGCCGGTCAAAGGTGAGCTTGCCATCGGGTTTCGGATACACGATGGGCTTGCATTCGGCAGCGGGCTTGAGGTAGGCGTAGTCGGGCTTGTCGCGGCGCAGCGTCCAGGGAATATTGCCCTTGAGCACGAACTGCTCGATGCCGTTCATCAGCGTGGCGGTGGGCAGCCCCTTTTTGAACCAGGCCTTGAAGTTGCGCGCCTTGTTCAGCTCGGTGTACAGCCAGCTTGCCTCAAACGCCTTGGGGTAGGCGGTCAGCTCGTCGTGCTGGCGGCCAGCGGCAATGGCGTCGAATGCTGCTTCTGCCGCCAACATGCCGGTCTTGATGGCGGCATGGCTGCCTTTGATGCGGCTGACGTTGAGGTAGCCTGCCTCGCAGCCCACCAGCGCGCCGCCCGGGAAAATGGTTTTGGGCAGGCTGAGCAAACCGCCTGCCGTGATGGCGCGCGCGCCGTAGCCGATACGCTTGGCCGGTTTGATGCCCTTGGATTCATCGCCTTCGAGGTACCAGCGAATGTTCGGGTGCGTCTTCCAGCGCTGGAATTCTTCGAACGGGCTGAGATAGGGGTTGCTGTAGTCGAGCCCGGTGATGAAGCCCAGCGACACGGTGTTGTTCTCTG
>JBATPF010000018.1:0-5616 GCA_049291355.1 Giesbergeria sp. | reverse complement strand
GCGTGGCTTGCATGGCGTTCAATACACTTTCTCTTTGAGCAGGCGCATCAGGTACTGGCCGTAGCCGTTCTTGGCCAGCGGCTGTGCCAGGCGTTCGAGCTGGGCGTCGCCGATCCAGCCGCTGCGCCAGGCGATCTCTTCGGGGCAGGCAATTTTCAGGCCCTGGCGGCGCTCCAGCGTGGCGATGAACTGGCCGGCGTCGAGCAGGCTGTCGTGGGTGCCGGTGTCGAGCCAGGCGTAGCCCCGGCCCATGATTTCCACGTGCAAGGCGTCTTGTTCGAGATAGAGGCGGTTGAGGTCGGTAATTTCCAGTTCGCCACGGGGCGAAGGCGCCAGGTGGCGCGCCAGTTCCACCACGCGCTCGTCGTAGAAGTACAGGCCGGTGACGGCGTAGTTCGACTTGGGAACCTGGGGCTTTTCTTCGATGGAGAGCACCTTGCCGGCGCCGTCGAACTCGGCCACGCCATAGCGCTCGGGGTCGTGCACGTGGTAGGCGAAGACTGTCGCTCCGCTCGTGCGCTGGCCGGCGCTGGCGAGCAGCTCGTGGATGTCGTGGCCGTAGAAAATGTTGTCACCCAGCACCAGGGCGCTGGGGTGGCCGCCCAGAAATTCCTCGCCGATCAGAAACGCCTGCGCCAAGCCGTCGGGGCTGGGCTGCACCGCGTACTGGAGCTTGAGGCCCCATTGGCTGCCATCGCCCAGCAACTGCGCAAAGCGCGGCGTGTCCTGCGGCGTGCTGACGAGGAGGATCTCGCGGATGCCAGCGAGCATCAGGGTGGCGAGCGGGTAGTACACCATGGGCTTGTCGTACACCGGCAGGAGCTGTTTGCTGAGCGCCAGCGTGGCAGGGTGCAAGCGGGTGCCGGAGCCGCCGGCAAGCACGATGCCTTTGCGGGTGGGGGTCGTCATGTCGGGGCTTTCAAAGGATTTCGCGCAGCATGCGGGCCACGCCCTGCTGCCAGGGCGGGAGTGTGAGGCCGAAGGTGTTCTGCAGACGGGTGGTGTCCAAGCGGGAGTTGTGGGGCCGGGCGGCGGGCGTGGGGAAGGCGCTGGTGGGCACGGGCGCCACTTCGGTTGCTTTTAATTTGATAGCTGGTTGCGCAATAGCAGCTTGCGCTAGCACCTCTTTTGCATACAAATTCCAGTTAGTTTCGCCGGCTGCCACGCAGTGGTACAGGCCGCCGTCCTGGGGGCGCGCCTGCAGGTGGCGGAGGGCATGGGCGGTGACGTCGGCGAGCAGGTCGGCGCCGGTGGGCGCGCCCCACTGGTCGTCGATGACGGTGAGGCGCTCGCGCTCCTGCGCCAGGCGCAGCATGGTCTTGGCAAAGTTGCCGCCGCGCGCCGCATAGACCCAGCTGGTGCGCAAAATCAGGTGCTTGGCGCCCGATTGCTGGATGCGCTGCTCACCTTCCCACTTGGTGCGGCCATAGACGGAGAGCGGTGCGGGCCGGTCGGTTTCCACCCAGGGGCGGCTGCCGCTGCCGTCAAAAACGTAGTCGGTGCTGTAGTGCACCAGCCAGGCGTTCAATCGCGCAGCCTCTTCGGCCAGCACGCCGGGCGTGGTGGCGTTCAGCAACTGGGCCAGCTCGGGCTCGCTCTCGGCCTTGTCCACGGCGGTGTGGGCGGCGGCGTTGACGATCACATCGGGATTGAGCGCGCGCACGGCCTGTGCGATGCCGTCCGGGTTGGAGAAGTCGCCGCAATGGTCCTGGCTGTCGAAATCGAGCGCAGTGACGTGGCCCAGCACCGAGAGGCTGCGCTGCAGTTCCCAGCCGACCTGGCCACCCTTGCCGAAGAGCAGGATGTTCATGCGTTGGCTGCCGTGGCGCCCGGTGCGTACTGCGTCTGCACCCAGTCTCGGTAAGCGCCGGTCTGCACATCGGCCACCCATTGAGGATTTGCCAAGTACCACTGCACCGTCTTGCGAATGCCGGACGCGAAGGTCTCGGCGGGCTTCCAACCGAGTTCGCGCTCGATCTTGCGTGCGTCGATGGCGTAGCGGCGGTCGTGGCCGGGGCGGTCTTGTACGTAGCTGATCTGCTCGGCGTACGGCTTGCCATCCTGGCGCGGGCGCAGTTCATCGAGCAGGCGGCAGACGGTGTGCACGATGTCGATGTTGGGCATTTCGTTCCAGCCGCCGACGTTGTAGGTCTCGCCGAGTCGCCCCGCTTCGAGCACACGGCGGATGGCGCTGCAGTGGTCGGCCACATAAAGCCAGTCGCGCACCTGCATGCCGTCGCCGTACACCGGCAAGTTCTTGCCAGCCAGCGCATTGACGATCATCAGGGGGATGAGTTTTTCCGGGAAATGCAGCGGGCCGTAGTTGTTGCTGCAATTGGTGGTGAGCACTGGCAGGCCAAAGGTGTGGTGCCAGGCACGCACCAGGTGGTCGCTGGCGGCTTTGCTGGCCGAATAGGGGCTGTTGGGCTCGGTGGCGTGTGTCTCGGTGAACGCAGGGGCGCCCGGCGCCAAGCTGCCGTAGACCTCGTCGGTGCTCACATGCAGGAAACGAAACGCTTCTTTTTCGATAGCTGGAAGCGCTTGCCAGTATTGCCGTACGGCCTGCAAAAGCCTGAAACTTCCGACCACGTTGGTCTGAATGAAGTCTTCCGGCCCGTGAATGGAGCGGTCTACATGCGACTCGGCGGCAAAGTTGACTACGGCGCGCGGCTTGTGCTCGGCCAGCAGGCGCTCGACCAGCGCCGTGTCCGCAATGTCGCCCTGCACAAACACGTGGCGCGCGTCGCCATCAAGGCTTGCCAGGTTGCCGCGGTTGCCGGCGTAGGTGAGCTTGTCAAGGTTGAGGACGCTCTCGTCACTGGCGGCCAGCCAGTTGAGCACGAAGTTGGCGCCGATGAAGCCGGCGCCGCCAGTAACGAGGATCATAGGGTTGCGAGGGGGCAGGGAAAGATGGCGCCGATTATCCATGCCCCTCGCAACCGTCCGGTCGCGTCAAAAATGGATGCCGCGCATCATCTGCTGCAGCGCCACGGCTTCTGCCGAGAGCTGCTGTTTGGCGCCCTTCTCGCCCTTGGCTGCGGTCGAGTCCGGGAACATGCGAAAGCTCGTGTTCATGCTGATCTGCGCCACACGCGGCAGGAAGGCATGCAACACTTGGCCGACGATCCCCAGGCGCGTGGCAATGCGCACCGGCTTGAAGATACAGGCCTGCGCAATCATGTCCGCCGCCTCTTCGGGCGCCAGCGTGGGCACGTTGTTGTAGATCTGCGTGGGCGCGATCATGGGCGTGCGCACCAGGGGCATGTTGATGGTGGTGAAGGTGATCCCCTGGTCGGCAAACTCGCTCGACGCGCAGCGTGTCCAGGCATCCAGCGCCGCCTTGCTGGCCACATAGGCCGAGAAACGCGGCGCGTTGGTCAGCACGCCAATGGAGCTGATGTTCACCACATGGCCCTTGCGTTTGGCCGCCATGCCAGGCAGCAGGCCCATGGTGACGCGCAGACAGCCAAAGTAGTTGAGCTGCATGGTGCGCTCGTAGTCGTGAAATCGGTCGTAGCTCGACTCAATGGCGCGGCGGATGGAGCGGCCAGCGTTGTTGATCAAGAAATCCACGCCGCCATGGTCCGCCAGCACCTGCTGGATGAAGCGGTCGCAATCCTGCATGTCGGCAATGTCCACCGCGTAGGCGATGAAGCGGTTGCCGCGCGCCTCAGCCTCGGCGCAGGCTTCATCGAGCTTGGCCTGGTCGCGCCCGCAGATCAGCGTGGTGGCGCCGGCTTCGGCGAACTTGTGCGCGGCGGCCAGGCCGATGCCCGAACTGCCGCCGGTCACCAGCACCACCTTGCCCGCCACCGTGCCTTTGAGGCTGCGGTCAATGAACAGTTCGGGATCGAGGTGGCGCTCCCAATAATCCCACAGGCGCCAGGCGTAATCGTGCAGGTTGGGGCAAGAAACGCCCGTGCCCTTGAGCGCAGCCAATGCCTCGCGGCTGTCAAAGCGCGTGGGGTAGTTGACGAAGGTGAGCATGTCCTCGGGGAGGCCCAAATCTTTGAGCACGGCGTCGCGCACGCGGCGCACCGGCGCCATGGCCATCAGGCTTTTCTTGATGCCGCGGGGCAAAAAACCCAGCAGCGCGGCGTTGACGAACAAGTTCATTCGCGGCGCGTGCGCGGCGCGGCTGAAAATGTCGAGCACGTCGCCGACACGGTAGCCCACCGGGTCAACCAGATGAAAGCACCGCTTGGCGATGCCTGCCTGGTGGCTGATGGCGTCCAGCGCATCCACCACGTAATCCACTGGCACGATGTTCACGCGCCCGCCTTCCAGGCCCACCGACGGCATCCAGGGCGGCAATATCTGGCGCATGCGCTGGATCAGCTTGAAGAAATAGTACGGTCCGTCGATCTTGTCCATCTCGCCCGTCTGGCTGTCGCCCACCACCATGGCGGGCCGAAATACCGTCCAGGGCAACTTGCATTCTTCGCGAACAATTTTTTCGCTCTCGTGCTTGGTGCGAAAGTAAGGGTGGTCCAGGCCTTCGGCTTCCTCGAACATGTCTTCGCGGAACACGCCTTCGTACAAGCCGGCGGCGGCGATGGAAGACACATGGTGAAAATGCCCAGCGTCAATCGACTTGGCAAATTCCACGGTGTTGCGCGTGCCGTCGATATTTACCGCTACCTGGCTTTCCTCATCGGCAGACAAGTCGTACACCGCGGCCAGATGGTGGAAATGGTCGATTTGGCCCTTCAGCCGCTTGACGTCTTCCGTGGCCACGCCCAGGCGTTTGGACTTGAGGTCGCCAAACACAGGCACCGCCCGTGCCGGGCCGACACCCCAGTAGCGGCGCAGCTCGGACACCTTGTCCTCGCTCTCGCGACGCAAGAGAAAGTGCACCACTGAGCCCTTGCGTGCCAGAAGCTTTTTGACCAAGCGACGCCCAATGAACCCGGTTGCGCCCGTAACGAAATACTGCATAAATCTCTCCCTTTGCGAAGACCACCATTGTTGCCCAGTGCGCGGCGCGCGGCTTCAGCGAAAACCCGCGCAGCCAATGGACTGAGCACTCTAGCGTTTTAGGAGCGCGCACCTACACCTGCGCGGTCAGCGCGCATACATTGGCTGCATGCGCCGAAGCAGTCTGCCACGGCGTCCAATCACCCTTCAGGAGGACCCATGGTCAAAAAACTGCAAAAAATCAGCAACGACAAGAAAAAGAACGGCGCCCAACTCGCGAGTACCGTGAAAGAATCGGCCCAGCAAATCTGGCTGGCCGGCCTCGGCGCGTTCTCGAAGGCCCAGGAAGAAGGCACCAAGGTTTTTGAATCTCTGGTGAAGGAAGGCCTTTCCATGCAGCGCAAGACGCAATCTGCAGCCGAAGACAAAATCTCCGAAGCCACCAGCCGCATGACCAACATGGCCAGCGACATCAGCTCGCGCGCCGCCGGCCAGTGGGACAAACTGGAAAACATCTTTGAAGACCGCGTTGCCAAGTCGCTCGCCAAATTGGGCGTGCCTTCTTCGCGCGATCTGGACGTACTGAACGCCCGCATCGACGCCCTGGCCAAGAGCGTCGGCAAGACCATTCCTGGTTCGGCCAAGCCCGCCGCCAAGCCTGCTGCCAAGCCGGTCGCCAAAGCAGCGGCCAAGGCGCCC
>JBATPF010000017.1:0-6798 GCA_049291355.1 Giesbergeria sp. | reverse complement strand
GCTATCCTTGCAGCCATGATGCAGATCATTTTTTCGAGCTCCGCCGGGCACGGTGTGAAGGCTGCAACGGTGGACAGGATCTGACGCCCCAATGTTTGCTTTTGTGATTCGCCGCTTGCTGCAGGCCGTGCTGGTCCTGGTGGCGGTGGCGTTCATTTCATTTTTGTTGTTCCAGTACGTGGGCGATCCGGTGGTGTTTCTGCTCGGGCAGGACGCGCGCCCCGACCAGATTCGCGAGCTGCGCTCTGCGCTGGGGCTGGACAAGCCCTTTTTTGTGCAGTTCTGGCATTTTCTGGTGCATGCCGCGCAAGGTGAATTTGGCTTGAGCTTGCGCCAGGGCGCTAAAGTTTCACGCTTGATTGCTGAGCGCTTCCCTGCCACTCTGGAACTGTCGCTGGTGGCGGCCGTGCTGGCCTTGGTGGTGGGCGTGCCCATGGGCGTGTATGCAGCGCTCAGGCGCGGCAGCTTCCTCAGCCAGGTGTTCATGGGCTTGTCGCTGCTGGGGGTGTCGCTTCCCACCTTTCTGATCGGCATTTTGCTGATTCTGGTGTTTTCGGTGCAGCTGGGCTGGTTCCCCAGTTTTGGCCGCGGCGACGTGGTGCAGGTGGGCTGGTGGAGCAGCGGTTTGCTGACGCAGGGCGGCTGGCACCATGTCGTGTTGCCCGCCATCACCTTGGCGATCTTTCAGCTCACGCTCATCATGCGGCTGGTGCGCGCCGAAATGCTGGAGGTGCTGCGCACCGACTACATCAAGTTTGCCCGGGCGCGGGGCCTTTCAGATCGCGCCATCCATTTTGGCCATGCGCTCATGAACACCCTGGTGCCGGTGATGACCATTACGGGCTTGCAGCTCGGTGGCCTCATTGCATTTGCGATCATTACCGAAACCGTGTTTCAGTGGCCGGGCATGGGTCTGCTGTTCATTCAGGCGGTCACGTTTGCCGACATTCCGGTGATGGCTGCCTATCTCTGTTTGATTTCACTGATTTTCGTGGTGATCAATCTGGTGGTTGATCTGCTGTATTTCGTTGTGGACCCCCGCCTGCGCGTGGGGAGTCTGGGAGCGCGTTGATGTTGTCTTCCCACCGTCTCAAGGCCGGCGGCCGTGCCTTCGCACAGATTGCGCAGTTTCACCCCGAGCTGACCGCGCTGCGCCGCGATCTGCATGCGCATCCCGAACTCGGTTTTGAAGAGGTCTATACCGGCTCGCGCGTCAAGGAAGCGCTCAAGGTCTGCGGCGTGGACGAGATCCACGATGGCATTGGCCGCACTGGCATCGTCGCCATAGTGCGCGGGCGCAGCACCGCCAGCGGCGCCATGGTCGGCTTGCGCGCCGATATGGACGCCCTCCCCATGGCCGAGCACAACGACTTTTCCTGGAAATCGTGCAAACAGGGCCTGATGCACGGCTGCGGACACGACGGGCACACGGCCATGCTGGTGGGGGCGGCTCGCTACCTGGCCGCGACACGCGATTTTGATGGGACAGCCGTGCTGATCTTTCAGCCAGGCGAGGAGGGCTTTGCCGGAGCCCGCGTGATGATGGAAGACGGCCTGTTTGAACGCTTTCCTGTGCAGTCGGTGTACGCCATGCACAACTGGCCGGCCCTGAAGCCGGGCACGGTGGGGCTGAACGACGGCGCGATGATGGCGGCAGCGGACCGCATCACCATTCACATCACCGGGCGCGGCGGCCATGGCGCGCATCCATACCAGACGGTGGATGTGGTTCTGGTAGCCGCGCACCTGATTACAGCGGTGCAAAGCATCGTCGCGCGCAATGTGCGGCCGATCGACAGCGCGGTGGTCAGCCTGTGCGCGATCCAGGCGGGCGATCTGGGGGCCTTCAGCGTGCTGCCGGGCGAAGCTACGCTGGTAGGAACCGTGCGCACTTTTGACCATGAGGTCCAGGCGCTGGTGGAGCGCCGCCTGCAGGAGCTGTGCAGCGCCGTGGGCCTGGCCTTTGGAGCGACGGTGGCGCTCGATTACCAGCGCATTTATCCGGCAACGATCAACACCGAAGCCGAAGCGCAGTTTGCCGGCGACGTGGCGGTGGCGCTGCTGGGCGCGGAAAACGTGGTGCGCGACCTGGAGCCCAGCATGGGCGCAGAAGACTTCTCGTTCATGCTGCAGACCAAACCCGGCGCCTATTTGCGCATTGGCCAGGGCATGGGAGCGAGTGGAGTGGCACTGCACAACAGCCGCTACGACTTCAACGACGATATCCTGTCACTGGGCGCGGCCTTGCACGCCAGCCTCATTGAGCGCGCCATGCCTTTGCCTGTGGTCTGATGGAGCACGCGCAAATGGCCTTTCTTTCACCCCTGGAGACCTGCATGAAAAATACGAGACAACTGGTTGCCACTGCTTTGTTCGCCGCTCTGTCGGCAGGCGCGCTGGTGGGCCATGCGCAAACCATCCGCATTGCCAACCAGGGAGACGCGCTGTCCATGGACCCGCATTCCCTCAACGAGTCGCTCCAGCTGAGCACCACCAGCAACGTCTACGAGCCGCTGGTGGGTCGCAACAAGGATCTGAGCCTGGCACCGGCCCTGGCCACGGCCTGGAAGCAGACGACACCCACCGTTTGGCGTTTCGAATTGCGCAAGGGTGTGCAGTTCCACGACGGCACGCCATTCACCGCCGACGACGTGGTGTTCAGCTTCGCCCGCATGAAGGGCGACGGCTCAGACATGAAAGCCACGAACAGCGACGTCAAAGAAGTGCGCAAAATCGATGACCACACGGTGGAAATCGAGACTTTTGCGCCCCAGCCGATCTTGCCGGATGTGATTACTACTTCCTACATGATGAGCAAGAAGTGGTGTGAGGCCAACCAGGCGGTCACGCCGGTGGATCGCCGCAAGGGCATTGAAAATGCCGCTTCCTTCCGCGCCAACGGCACGGGCCCGTACCGCCTGCGTGAGCGCCAGCCGGGCGTGCGCACGGTGTTTGTGCGCAACGGCGCCTACTGGGGCAAGATTGAAGGCAACGCGGCCGAGGTCATTTTCACCCCCATCGGCAACGATTCCACGCGCGTCGCGGCCTTGCTGTCGGGAGAAGTGGACGTGATGGAGCCGATTCCGGTGCAGGACATTGAGCGGGTCAACAGCAACCCTGGCACGCGCGCCGTCACTGGCCCCGAGTTGCGCACCATCTTCCTGGGCATGGACCAGAAGCGCGACGAGTTGCTGTACTCCAGCGTCAAGGGCAAGAACCCGTTCAAGGACAAGCGCGTGCGCCAGGCCTTCTACCAGGCCATCGATATTGACGGCATCAAGAAGACTGTGATGCGCGGCGCCTCCAACCCGTCGGCGCTCATGGTGGGCCCTGGCATCAACGGATTTGACGCCAGCGTCAAGCGCTTGCCCTACGACCCTGCCGCCGCCAAGAAGCTGATGGCAGACGCTGGTTACCCCGACGGCTTTGAAGTCGCCATGAATTGCCCGAACGACCGCTACGTCAATGACGGGCGCATTTGCCAGGCGGTGGCGGCCAACCTTGCGCGCATCAACGTCAAGATCAAGCTGCTGGCCGAAACCAAGGGCACCTATTTCCCCAAAGTGCTGCGCCGGGACACCAGTTTCTACATGCTGGGCTGGACGCCCACCACCTACGATGCCCACAACGCACTCGTTGCCTTGATGGTTTGTGTGGACGACAAGGGTGCGGGCCAGTTCAACCTGGGCGCGTACTGCAATCCCAAGGTGGATGAATTGGCGCAGAAAATCCAGGCCGAAACCGACAAGACCAAGCGCAACGCGATGATCAAGGAAGCCTTCGAGCTGCATTCCGCCGACATTGGCCACCTGCCGCTGCACCAGCAAGCGCTGGCTTGGGGCGTGAGCAAGAAGGTCAAACTGGTGCAACTGGCTGACAACTACATGCCCTTCAAATGGATGAGCATCGAAAAGTGATGCTGGCCGCAAGCAGCGCGGGGCATGTCCTGGCCGGGCGCTCGGCGCGGCCATGACGGCAGCGTTGCGTCGCTGGTTCGACAGCGATCTGGTTCACAGTCTGCGCGGCTCTCCCGTCGCAATGGCGGCGATGTTGGTTGCGCTGGTCTGTGTGTTTGCTGCCTTGTTCGCGGGTTGGGTGTCACCACACGATCCGTTCAACCTCGCCACGCTCGAACTGGGTGATGCGCGCCTGCCGCCCGCGTGGAGCGAGCTGGGCTCGCGCAAATACCTTTTGGGCACGGACGACCAAGGGCGCGACATTCTCTCCGCCGTGATCTACGGCGCGCGCATTTCGCTGATCGTGGGCTTCGCCTCAGTGGTGTTGTCGGTGCTGGTCGGTGTCGCGCTGGGCCTGGTGGCGGGCTACCTGGGCGGTTGGGTGGACGGCGTGCTGATGCGGTTGTGTGACGTCATGCTCTCGTTCCCCGCCATTCTGGTGGCTTTGCTGATCGCCGGTGTGGGCCGCGCCCTGTTTCCCGATGCGCACGAATCGGTGGCCTTCGGCGTGCTGATTCTGTCGATTTCCCTGACCGGCTGGGTGCAGTACGCGCGCACGGTGCGCGGCTCTACGCTGGTCGAGCGCAGCAAGGAGTACGTTCAGGCCGCCCGCGTCACGGGCGTGCCGCCCCTGCGCATCATGCGCCGCCATGTGCTGCCCAATGTAATGGGGCCGGTGATGGTGCTGGCCACCATTCAGGTCGCCACCGCCATCATCACCGAAGCCACGCTGTCGTTTCTGGGGGTGGGTGCGCCCGTGACCTCGCCCTCGCTGGGGACGCTGATCCGCGTAGGCAACGACTATATTTTTTCTGGCGAATGGTGGATTACCGTCTTCCCTGGCGTGATGCTGGTGCTTATCGCGCTGTCCGTGAACCTGCTGGGCGACTGGCTGCGCGATGCGCTCAATCCGAGGTTGCAATGACTCCCCCCTGTGTCGCTTCGCTCCTTCCCCCCTCTCTTGCGCTATCGCTTGGAGGGGGGACACAGCCAGCGCGGCGGGGCGGCCCTTGCGCGGCTGTTGCTGGTATGGGGCCTGCTTGTCTCTTGCGCTGTGCATCTCACTTGGCGATATAGGTCCTGCGCATGCCCCTGCTTGAAGTCAAAGACCTGGTGGTCGAATTTCCCCACCGACGCGGCACGCTGCGGGCGCTTGACGGGGTGTCGTTTGCCATTGAGCCGGGAGAAATTCTGGGCGTGGTGGGCGAGTCGGGTGCGGGCAAGTCGCTCACCGGCGCCGCCATCATCGGGCTGCTGGAGCCGCCGGGCCGCATTGCCTCGGGCGAGATCTGGCTCGAAGGCAGGCGCATCGATAACCTGGGCCCCAAAGAGATGCGCCAGGTGCGGGGCCGCCATGTGGGCGCGATTTTTCAGGATCCGCTTACTTCGCTCAATCCGCTCTACACCGTGGGCCGGCAGCTGACCGAAACCATTCTGACGCACCTGCCCATGAGCCGTGCCGCCGCCCGCCAGCGTGCCATCGAGCTGCTGGCCGACACCGGTATTCCGGCGCCCGAGCAGCGCATTGACCACTACCCGCACCAGTTTTCCGGCGGCATGCGCCAGCGTGTGGTGATTGCCCTGGCCCTGGCGGCCGAGCCGCGCCTCATCGTCGCTGACGAACCCACCACGGCGCTCGATGTGTCGATTCAGGCGCAGATCATCCAACTGCTCAAGAGCGTGTGCGCCTCGCGCGGCGCCGCCGTCATGCTGATCACCCACGACATGGGCGTGATTGCCGAGACCTGCGACCGCGTGGCGGTGCTGTACGCCGGGCGTGTGGCCGAAATCGGCCCGGTGCACGAGCTGATCAACCACCCGGCGCACCCCTACACCGCGGGTCTGATGGCGGCCATTCCCGACATGAGCGAGGAGCGTGAGCGCCTGCACCAGATCGACGGCGCCATGCCGCGTCTGAACGCCATTCCACCCGGCTGCGCCTACCACCCGCGCTGCCCGCAGGCCTTTGCCCGCTGCCACACCGAGCGCCCGGAGCTGCTCCCCGCCGGCACCACGCAAGCGGCCTGCTGGCTGTATGCCAAGGAGGGCACGTGAGCGCTTTGCCCGCCCCACCACTGGTGCAGGCCAGCGACCTGGCCAAGACCTTTGACGTCTCCGCGCCCTGGCTCAACCGCGTGCTTGAACGCCGGCCGCGCACGCTCCTGCACGCGGTCGATGGTGTCAGTTTCGAGATTGAGCGCGGCAAAACCCTGGCGCTGGTGGGCGAATCGGGCTGCGGAAAAAGCACCGTGGCGCGCCTGCTGGTGGGTCTGTACCACCCGACACGCGGGGATTTTCAGTTTGACGGGCAGGACGCGCACGCCGGCTTTGCGGGTGCGCAATCGCAGGCGCTGCGCCGCCGCATCCAGATGATCTTCCAGGACCCGTACGCCAGCCTCAACCCGCGCTGGCAGGTGGAAGACATCGTCGGCGAACCGCTGCGCGAGCACGGCATGGCGAGCGGCAAAGCCGAGTTGCGCGAGCGCGTCGGGGCGCTGCTGGAATCCGTAGGCCTGTCGCCGCTCGACATGGCCAAGTTTCCGCACCAGTTCTCGGGCGGCCAGCGCCAGCGCGTCTCGATTGCGCGGGCGCTGGCGACCGAACCCGAATTTCTGGTCTGCGATGAGCCTACGTCGGCGCTCGACGTGTCGGTGCAGGCGCAGGTGCTCAACATCATGAAGGACCTGCAGCAGCGCCGCGGCCTGACCTACCTCTTCATCAGCCACAACCTGGCCGTGGTGCGGCATGTGAGCGACGCCGTAGGCGTGATGTATTTGGGGCGGCTGGTGGAACTGGCGGACAAGCGCAGCCTGTTCGCCACGCCGCGCCACCCCTACACCCG
>JBATPF010000016.1:0-4587 GCA_049291355.1 Giesbergeria sp. | reverse complement strand
GTTCCAGCGGGCTGCGCAGCAGCGTGCTCGGGTCGAGCTCGTCCGGGCGCTCAAACGGACCGAACTCGCGCAGCCATGCGGGAGAAGCCAGCGGCGTGACCACGTCGCGCACGATTTCGCTGTACTCCACGTCGGCGTAGTGGCCGGTGCCAAAGCGCACCACCAGGTCGGCGTCCTCGGCCACCACGTCCATCAGCGGAATCGAGATCTGCAGCGCCAGATCGATCTCGGGGTAGGCCTCGCGGAAGTGGCGCAGCCGGGGAATCAGGATCACGCGGGCAAAGGTGGGTGTGACGGCCAGCTTGAGGCGACGTTTGCCGGGCGCACCGGCCAGGCCCGGAAAGCGCTGCAGTGCGCCCAGGCCTTCGCGCACATTGGCCAGGTAGGCGATGCCGTCGGTGGTGAGCGAAAAATCGGCCCGGCCGAACAGCCGCGTGCCGATGATCTGTTCCAACTGCTTGACGCGGTGGCTCACCGCACTGGGCGTCACGCAGAGTTCATCGGCCGTCAGGGTCACGCTGCGCAGGCGCGCCAACGCCTCAAAGGTCAGCAAGCACTGGATGGGCGGGATGCGCCGCAGCGGCCCAGAAGCTTCGGCAGGCGAATTCATGCTGTGGCATCCCTTGGGTAGCACTTACCGAAAAACCACCGTCTTGTGTCCGTTTTGCAGCACCCGGTGCTCGCTGTGCCACTTGACCGCGCGCGCCAACACCTGGCTCTCGGTGTCGCGGCCCCGGGCCGTAAGGTCTTCGACGGTATCGGTGTGATCGGCACGTGTAACATCTTGTTCGATAATCGGGCCTTCGTCCAGATCGGCGGTGACGTAGTGCGCGGTGGCGCCAATCAGTTTGACCCCACGATCATGCGCTTGGTAGTAGGGTTTTGCGCCCTTGAAGCTGGGCAGGAAGCTGTGGTGGATGTTGATGGCTCGGCCGGCCAGGCGCTTGCACAGGTCGTTGGACAGTACCTGCATGTAGCGCGCCAGCACCACCAGTTCCGCGCCTTCCTGCTCGATGATCTCCAACTGGCGCGCTTCGGCCTGGGCCTTGGTGGCCGCAGTGACTGGAATATGGTGAAACGGAATGTTGTAGCCGGCGGCCAGTTGGTAGAAGTCGCGGTGGTTGCTGATGATGGCGCGCAGGTCGATAGGCAGCAGGCCCGATTTCCAGCGAAACAGCAGGTCGTTGAGGCAATGGCCTTC
Source organism: Giesbergeria sp. (assembly GCA_049291355.1). GTDB lineage: Bacteria > Pseudomonadota > Gammaproteobacteria > Burkholderiales > Burkholderiaceae_C > Simplicispira. The sequence goes on along the minus strand of JBATPF010000016.1, from coordinate 3,386 downwards.
GCGGCTGACCAGCAGTACAGTGGGCATGGGCAGGTGCGTGGCATGGAGCTGCCAGTGCATCTGGAAGGGCTGGGCAAACTGTTCGAGCTGGGCGCTTAGCGCGGCGTGCCCGTGCTCGGTGCAGGCAAACTGCACGCGCATGAAAAACAAGCCGGTGGCCGGGTCGTTGAATTGCGCGGCTTCTTCGATGTTGCCGCTGCGTTCGAGCAAAAAACCCGAGACGGCGTGCACCAGACCGAGGCGGTCGGGGCAGGACAGTGTGAGAACGTAGGCGTGGGTCATAGCTGAGAATTGTCGCAGCAGGTCCGCAGCCTGTAGGAAGGAATATGGACACAGCGCAAAGGGTCCGGCGACACCGGGGCCTGACTCCGGGGACTGCGGCGGCCCTCTATCTCGCCTTAGGCATGGCCTGGGTGCTTGTGGGCGATTGGCTGCTGGCAGCCTGGGTCACCGATGCCGATTGGCACGCGAAAATTGAACTCTGGAAGGGCTGGGCCTATGTCGCGCTGACTGCGTTGCTGGCCAGTTGGCTGGTGCACCGCTTGCGTGTAACCGAGCGCAAGCGCTCGGAGCGCGACGAAGAGTTTTCCCAGGTGGTGCGCTACGCCAGCGCCGGTATTGCACGCGTGCGGATCGACGGCCAGGTACTGTGGGCCAACCCGCGGCTGCTCGAGATGCTGAATGTGGGCGAGAGCGACCTGCCAAACCTCAATTTGCGCAGCTTTGTGCAATCGCCACACTCTGCCGAGGTTGCCGAGCAGCTCAAGCGCCTGCTGGCGGGTGACATCGACCATTACGTGGGCGAGCGCCAGTGCCTGCGGGCGGGTGGCCTGGAGCCGCTGCCGGTGCTGTGCACCGTCACACGCGTTCGGGCGGGGGAAGATGCATCCGGCGATTCGCTGATCTGCGCGCTGCAGGATTTGAGCGGGGCGGTGCAGGCGCGCGCCCCCCTTGAGCGCAGCGAAGCGCGGCTGCGGCTGGCACTCGACGCCAATGCCAGCGGCGTATGGGACTGGGATGTGCGCGCGTAGGCCTTCAGTTTTTCACCGGGTATCGCGCGCATGCTGGCTTACCCGGGCGAAGATCTCGCGAGCGAGCCCCATCTGATGGACCGAATCGTGCCAGCGGACCGCGAACGGGTACGGGCGGCGGCGCACAGCACGCTCGACGCGGGGGAGATACTCGTCGAAACTTTCGCCATGGAGTGCTTTGACGGCCAATTGCGCTGGTTTCAGGCGCGCGGGCATGGGTTCTCCGGGGCGAATGGTGAGCCGGAGCGGGTCATTGGGCTGCTGACCGACATGAGTAGCGCACGATTTTCCGAGGAACGCCAGCGCCTCGCTATGGCGGTGGTGGACAACGCAGCCCAGGGCGTGGTGGTCACCGATACGCTGGGCAACATCAATTCTGCCAACGCGGCGGCGCTGCGCATCCTGGGCTACTCGGAAGCCGAGGTGCTGGGCCGCAACCCGCGCATGTTCCAGTCGGGTCGCCAGGATCGCCAGTTCTACGATGCCATGTGGGCGCAATTGCGGCGCACCGGTCACTGGACGGGCGAACTGTGGAACAAGCGCAAGAGCGGCGAAGTCTTTCCCGAGCAGGCCGCCATCAGCGCAGTGCGCGATGCGGGCGGCACGGTCACCCACTTCATTTGCATGTTCACCGACCTGTCCCAGAGCAAGGCGCGCGAGCAGCAGATCGAGTTTCTGGCCGGCCACGATCCGCTCACCGGCTTGGCCAACCGAGACTCCTTTGTAGTGCAGCTGGAAGCCATCCGCGAGCAGGCAATGGTCAGCGGAGAGCGCTTTGCCGTGCTGCAGCTGAACCTGGATCGTTTTAAGGAAGTCAACGACAGCTATGGCCATGCCGTGGGGGACGCCGTGCTGTGCCACGTCGCGAGCCAGGTTGAGCAGGCGCTTCGACCCGGGGATTTGATCGCCCGCTTGGCGGGCGACGAGATTGCGGTGCTGGCCCGCAACCTGCGTCATGCCGATGGCGCTGCTGCGGTCGCGCGCAATCTGATGGAGGCGGTCGGCAAGCCGTGGCGTGCACCAGAAGGCTTTGAGGTAGTGGCGGGGGCCAGTGTCGGCATTTGCATGTTCCCCGACCATATGGAATCCGCCGAGGCCTTGATGCAGGGCGCGCACTCTGCCGTGTATGGTGCCAAGGCGCTCGGACGCGGCGCCTGGTGCTTCTACGAAGTAGGCATGACGCAGGCCGCGCGCGACCGCCTGGCGGTGGAAGCCGGCCTGCGCCGCGCGCTGGCGCAGGGCGAGCTGCTCTTGTACTACCAACCCCAGTGCGACGTGGCAAGTGGGCGCATCATTGGCGCGGAAGCCTTGCTGCGCTGGCAAGACCCGCAGGAAGGCTTGATTTCTCCAGCGCGCTTCATCCCGGTGGCCGAGACCTCGGGTTTGATCGCACCCATCGGCCAGTGGGTGCTGCAGGAGGCCTGCCTTCAGGCCCAGCGCTGGCGCTCTGCGGGACTGGGTTCAATGACCATGGCGGTCAACGTCTCGCCGCGGCAGTTTGCGCTCAGCGATCTGGTGGCTGTGGTGGGCGACGCGCTGGCCCAAAGCGGTTTTCCGGCGACCTGCCTGGAGCTGGAGATTACCGAGAGCGCACTGGCCGAGCGGCCGGAGCAGGCGCTGGCCTTGCTGAACCAGCTCGGTGACCTGGGGCTGCGGCTGGCGGTGGATGACTTCGGCACCGGCTACTCGTCGCTGGCGCACATCAAGCGCTTTCCCATCGATGTGCTCAAGATCGATCAGAGCTTTGTCCGCGAGATCCCTGAAAGCGGGGACGATATGGCGATCAGCTCGGCCATCATCGCCATGGGACACAGCCTGGGGCTGTCAGTGCTGGCCGACGGCGTCGAAACGCAGGCGCAGCTCGACTTTCTGCGGGAGCGCGGTTGCGACAGCTACCAAGGCTATTTGCGCAGCCGCCCCGTGCCGCCCGACGCCTTCGAAGTGCTGCTGCGCGATCAGCTCGCGGGTTGATCAGCTTCCCGACAAGTTGCGCAGTGGCGCGCACGCGTCCTGCGGCGGAAGTTCTTTGGTGACAGGGGCCAAATGTGCTTCATTTTCAATAGCTGCTTGCGCTCGTCCCGATTGCGCTAGAGCCATTTTTACCTCTAAATTCTTCGGCAAATACACCGGCACGCCGCGGCTGCGCAGCACGTGGCCGCCGCCGGCAATCAACAGCACAGTCCGGCCCGGCCCGCGCGGCGCTGTAGCCAGCGTGCGCGCCATGCTCTGATCGCGCGCGATCTGGATGCGCACCATACCGGGCAGTTGCGCCTCGGGCAGCAAATCGCAATGGCCTTCGCGTACCGCTTGCAGTTGCGCGCTGCGCGCGGCGGGGGGCAGGGCGGCGTCCAGTGC
>JBATPF010000015.1:0-10571 GCA_049291355.1 Giesbergeria sp. | reverse complement strand
GGGCACTTGTGTGCCCTGCAGGCCGCTCATCACGGCAAACTCCCGCTCGATGGCGTGCGCCGAGGGAAGCAGTTTGGCCACCGGTCCGGGCTTGGAACGCTTCACGGAGTTGTGCGCGGGAGTGATCAAGTTGTAGGTCGGGTTGGACTGCCCGCCCTTGAACATCTCCACCTGCAGGGGGCCCGAAAAACCCTCCAGTCTGGGCGCCAGCCAAGCGCTCAGGACATCGGTGTCAAAAGCATGAGAACCCGACACCTCGCGGGTTCCGACGAAGTGGTCAAAGTTGCTCATGGCAGGGCCTTTTCTAAGTGTCGATTTCTGTCAGCCGCATCAGCGCAGGTCGGTCGCGCACCACCAAGCCCCCGGGCTCGATCCGAATGATGTCTTCGCGCTCCATGGCCTTGAGTTCCTGATTCACTCGCTGGCGCGAAGCACCCAGGAGCTGCGCCAGTTCCTCCTGCGCCAGTTGCAGGCCGATGCGCATTTCTTCGTTGTTCGAGAGGCTGGAGATGCCGTAGCTGCGTACCAAATGCAGCAACTGCTTGGCAAGACGTGCGCGCAAGGGCAGGGTGTTGAGATCCTCCACCAGACCGTAGAGCTGGCGAATACGCCGCGCGTGCAGGCGCAGCATGGCTTCGTAGAACTCCACGTGGTTGGCCAGAATCTTCTTGAAATCGGCCTTGGCGACGCACAGGATGGTGGTCGCGCCGTGTGCGTAGGCATCGTGGGTGCGCTGGTCCCCATCGAAGATCGCCACGTCGCCAAACCAGATGCCCGGCTCCACATAGGTCAGCGTGATTTGCTTTCCCGAAATCGACGTTGAACTCACTCGCACCGCGCCGCGCGCACAAGCGATCCATTCCTCGGGCGGATCGCCGCGGGCAGCAATCAGGCTGCCGTCCTTGAAACGTTTGACGTAGGCGCATCGAAGTATGTCGTGTCGCAGCGAAGGAGAAAGGGTGGAGAACCAGCGACCGGAATTGATCGCCTCGCGTTCATCGATAGTAAGGATGGGGTCGTCCATGGTCTGTCCTTTGTGTGACTGGTGGCGGCTTCGTTGTCGCGTGGGGGACCAGCGCACTCGAATCGCAGCGTCTTTGGGGACTGGCGGGTGGGACGCCAGTATCTCTGTTATCGAAAGAGTGGCGCGCGCTTGTCGAAGAAGGCCGCGATCCCTTCACCCGCGTTTTCATGGTGCAGGTTCTCAACGAAATGTCTGCGCTCACGGGCCAACTGTGCATGCAGATCGCTTCCCACTGCTTCGGAAAGCAGTTCCTTGACGCTGGCCAATACATTCGGCGCATGTGCATTGAGGCCTGCACAGAGGTCCAGCGCGCCCGCAAGCGCGGCTCCCGGCTCGGTGAGGCGGTTGATCAGGCCCAGCGCGTGCAGGCGTTCGGCCGAAACCGCTTCACCCAGCATCAGCCACTGTGCTGCCAGCGCCCGCGGCACCGCATGCGCCAAGGCCCAACTGGCGCCCCCGTCGGGCGAGAGACCCACGCGGCTGTATGCCAGTGAGAAGCGTGCGCTTCGCGATGCGACGGTGAAATCGCAGGCCAGCACCAAGGAAAAGCCAGCACCGGCCGCCGCCCCTTCGACGGCAGCGACGATGGGTTTTGGATAGGCGCGGATGGTCTCAATCCAGTCGTGCAGTGCGTCGATGCTTGCCGCCTGGACCGCGGGCGGATATTTGCGGTTGGCGCGCAAGCGCGCAAGGTCTCCGCCGGCGCTGAACAAGCCATCGGCGCCTGTCAGCACCACAGAGCGGACCTCGGCGCTGCGCTCGGCGCCGTTGAGCGCCTCGATGCCTGCAGCGTACATGTCAGGGCTCAAAGTGTTGAGCTGGCCCGGATGATTCAGCGTCAGAACCAGAGTCTGACCTTCGGTGCGGCTGGTGAGTTCTGCGGCCATGTCAGCGCTCCACGTGTGTCAGGCTCAGGCCCAGGGCACCGCGTCGACGCAGCCAGGGGCTCGGGCGGTATCGCGGGTCGCCGTAGACGGTCTGCATGTTGAACAGGATTTCCAGAATGCTGGAAGGGCCCCAGCGGTCGCCCATGGCCAGCGGGCCAATCGGATAGCCCAAGCCGAGTGTGACTGCCATCTCCAGATCAGCGGGGCTGCAAATACCTTGCTGGCAGATATCGCAGGCAATGTTCACGATGTGCGCAACCACGCGCTGGGTCACGAAACCACCGCTGTCGCGCAGCACGCTCACCGGCTTGCCGTCGCGTGCGAACAGGGCGTGGGCGGCATCGCGCATGTCCTCGCGGCTGGCGGGATTCGTAGCCAATACGCGGCGACGCGTGCTGGCGTCGTTGATCAGCATGTCAATCCCCACGGTGCGCGACGGGTCCAGGCCTTCCACCACAGCAACGGTGGTGATGTCAAAGCCAAGCGGGGCCACCAAGCACAGCGCTTTCGCGGACGGTGCTGCCGCGGTCTCGATGGAGGCGCCAAGATCTTTCAGCAATTGGTAAATCTCGGTGCGGCGCGCGGCGCGTGGCGAGACCCACACGGGAGGCAGCGGCCCTATTGTCGGCACAGGTGCTTCGGCCGGTACCTGTGCTGCACCGTCTGCATAGCGATAAAAACCTTCGCCGCTCTTGCGACCCAACACGCCTGCAGCCAGGCGCTGCGCTGTGATTACGCTGGGACGGAAACGGGGTTCCTCGTAGAACTGGCGGTAGATGGATTCCATCACCGGATGTGAGACATCAAGGCCGGTCAAATCCATCAACTCGAACGGACCCAGGCGAAAGCCTGCCTGTTCGCGCAAAATGCGGTCCACCGTCGCAAAGTCCGCCACTCCCTCGGAAACGATGCGCAGCGCTTCCGTACCAAAGCCGCGCCCGGCATGGTTGACGATGAATCCCGGCGTATCCTGTGCGCGAACGGGCGTGTGGCCCATCTTCCGAGCGAAATCAGCCAGACTTTCGCACACTGCCGAATGCGTTCGCAGCCCGGGAACCACTTCCACAAGCTTCATCAGCGGGACCGGATTGAAGAAATGGAAACCGCAAAAACGCCCGGGTTGGCGTAAGCCGCAAGCCAATTCGGTAATGGAGAGCGACGATGTGTTGCTAGCCAGCACGGCGTCGACTGCCACGACGGACTCCAGTTGCTCAAACAAGACATGCTTGGCGTGTCGATCCTCAACGATGGCCTCGATCACCAGGGTGCACTGCGCCAGTTCGGAAATATCGTCGGCCACCTGAAGCGCTTTTCGCCACTGGCTCGTTTGCTCGGACGTAGCGCGCCCTTTTTCCGACATATTGCGCCATTGCGCTTCTATGGCCTCGATAGCTGCCTGCGCAGCACCTGCCCGGGCGTCCTGCAGCAAGACAGTGCTGCCTGCTTGGACCGACACTTGTGCGATGCCTTGGCCCATCGCACCCGCACCCACCACGCCCACCTGGGGAAAGTTCATTGTCATCGTTGGATTATGTCGTTCGCGCAGGCAATGTAATTTATGCAAGAATCGGCAAAAGCAATTTACAAAAAAAAGTGAGACTTCGTAAACTTTTACTCGGAATGGTGATGGTCGTTGCGGCGGGTGGGGCTGCAGCACTTTCGCTTGGCAATCCGCAAGGCACCGTGGTGTTGGGGCGTCCGTTGGATCTCGTATTCGACGTGCGTACCGACGGAACCGATGTGTCCGACGCTTGTGTCACTGCCAAGGTCACTGCGGGCGATGACCCGATTTCGCAAAGCCAGATTTCCGTGACCCCCCTGCCCAACGCTGCGGGGCGGTCGGCAAGCGTGCGATTGCGAAGCAGCCAGCCGATCAACGAGCCAGTGGTCGACGTGCGTCTTTCTGCCGGCTGTTCGGGCAGCGTGGTGCGCACCTACACCGTGCTGGCCTACCCAGCGGAGGCATTGAGCGCATCGCAGGCTAGCGCCGAACGCACGAGTGCTGCTGCGGCGCCGCTGGTTTTGCGCAGCACGCTGACTCCCGATGCAGCAGGTGCGCGTGATGGCGTGCGCACACGCTCAGGCGCTGTTCCTGCGGATCAAGTCGTCACGCAGCGCTCGTCTCGCGCTGAGCGGGCGGTCAAGCCCGCTGTGGCCCGCAAGCCGGAGCTTGAACCGGGTCGCCCGCGTTTGGTGATGGAGCCATTGTCTGATTGGTTGCAGGCTCCTTCGGTGCTGCGCGCTTCGACGGAAATGGCGGCCCTGCCAGAATCGACCTCGCCATCGCTGCGCGAGGAAGCGGCTGCGCGCTGGCGCGCCCTGAACATGCAGTCCGAAGATTTGCTGCAGGAAGACGCACGCCGGGCCGCGCAGGACAAAGCCCAGAGCGAGAAACTTGCCGCTGCCGAGCGCGACAAGGAGGCTGCCTTGGCGGTGCAGCAGGAGCTTCAAGAGCGCGCTGCTGCGCGCTTTCCTGCCAACCTCGTCTATGCATTGCTGGCTTTGCTCGTCGCGCTTGCTGCGTTGCTGGCGTGGGTGTGGAAGCGCAGACAGGGGCTGCCGAGCGACAGCGAACAATCCTGGACTCACGGCCCAGCCAAAGCGGCCACCTCTGTGGCTCCGGCAGGGGTCGTGCGACACGTCGCTGACGAGCACGACGTCACAACCCGGCCGCAGCCGGCTGAACCCGAGATGCTGCCATCGGGCATGATGCCGCTCGAATTTGGGACATCGGCCGACGCGCCTGAGCCTGCTTCAGCGGCGAGTTCCTTGCAGGCTGCAGCGCCCGCGCCCGTCACGGCGGTGCTCAATCCCGAAGACTTGTTTGATCTGCAGCAGCAGGCCGAATTTTTCGTGTCCGTCGGCGAGCACGATCAGGCCATCGAGGTGATGAAAAAGCACATCGAGGCCAATCAGTCGGCTTCGCCCTCGGCCTATCTCGAGCTTCTGCGGCTGTACCGTTCGCTCAGCCGCATCGAGCAGTTCAACGAATTGCGCGCGCAGTTCCACCGGTATTTCAATGCCCAGGTGCCCGAGTTCGCTGCGTTTGCGCGGCCCGGTAGAACCCTTTTCGGCTACCCCGACGTACTCGCCCGCATTGAGGCGCTGTGGTGTGATCCCTCGGTCGTTCCCATGCTGCAGGAGTTGTTGTTCCGCGGCCAGGGGCAGGACCAGCGCTTCGATCTGCCGGCCTACGACGATCTGCTGCTGCTGCATGCCGTTGCACGGACCACACCCGCCTCGGCCCGTGGCCAGTCTGCTCCGCGCCGACGCACCACGCCGCTGGAGGCCGCTGCAGCAGAAGAGGGCAAGGCCTCGGCCACAGCGACCGGACCTGACCCGGCCAGCAACCTCATGGAGTTTGAGCCCGACTGGGATTTCGATGCCCAGGCGGCTGCGTCGAGACAAGCTGCGCCTGCACCCGGCGCGCCGATGGAAATCGACCTTGACCTGAGCGATCTGACCCATCTCGATGCACTGGCCGAGTCGGGCGAAATCAGCCAGCCGCTGCCTTTTCTGACGCAGCAGGAGGTGCCGGCGGTAGCCAGCACGCCGCCGCCGGCCCCGAACCAACCCGTGGGCTTCGGTGTGAACAGCGACCGTTTTGAAGCACGGGTCGATCCAGACGAACGCAAGCCGCGTTGAGTTGTACCGGGAGCTATTGGACGGTATCCGACACGGCTTCCCGTTGGGATGCAGCCTACATTCAGCGGTCCGGTGCGCTATGTTTTGAGTAGCTACCAGCGCAATAGGGCAAAGCGGCAGAGCCCTTTTTACCTGGATTGTGGCTCCACTGAATCCCAAGCCTGGCCGCTGGCGCGATTCAGGCGGACAGGAAATCGCGCAAGGCCACTAGCGTTTCCTCGGGCGCTTCGGTCATTTCATTGTGGCCCACGGGAAGCAACGCCATCGAGACTGCCTTGCCTGCTGCCCGGGCGGCGTTGACGAGGGTTTGGGCGGCCTTGGGCGGGGTCATTTGGTCCTGCGTGCCCAGCGCGAACAGGACGGGGCAGGCGACGCGCCCGATTGCCGCTTCACCGCCCGCATAGCGGTCGCAAGCCACAAACCCCCGATGAAACAGATTGACTTCGGAGTTGCTGCCCAGCACGCGCCGGCCAAGTGCCATCTGGGCCCCAAACACCCAGGTTCCCGGCCCCAAAGCCGATGGGGGCGCAGACAGCGTACTGCGCGAAAACACATTGACCATGCGCAGGGCTTTTTCAGGCTCCTTCAGCGCGGCGTCCAGCAGTGCAGGCGAAACCTTCATCGGCCAGGCCGTCCCGACCAGCGCCAAATGCGTGGCCCGATTGCCCAGTCTTGCCGCAGCCTCCAGTGCGATCAGGGAGCCCCAGCTGTGGCCCACCAGCGCGGCGCGTTGGATGCCCAGAGCATCCAGCAGCGCGATGACGAATTCCGCAGCTTCTTCCACGCTTTGCGGCGCCTCTCCGGCGCTTCGGCAGTGGCCCGGCAGGTCAACGGCCAGCACGTTCCAGCCGTGGTGGGCGAACCAGCGGCTTTGCATGGCCCAGACGCTGTGGTCATGGAGCACGCCGTGGATCATGACTACGCTGGGTTTTACGGGGTTGAAGACCTGACCGCCGGTGTAGCAGTAGGTGCGCGCTCCTTTGACCAACAGTTCCATTTTCAGCCCCCCGCCTTCTCAGCCGCTTTGAGCGCACGCTTGAGATCGTCGATCAGGTCGTCTGCGTCTTCGAGGCCAATCGACAAGCGAATCGTGCCCTGGGTGATGCCGGCCAACGCCAGAGCCTCGTCGCTCAAACGAAAGTGGGTGGTGCTGGCCGGGTGGATGACCAGACTGCGGCAGTCGCCCACGTTGGCCAAGTGGCTGAATATCTTCAACGTTTCAATGAATTTTTTTCCCTGCTCGCGCGTTCCTTTGAGGTCAAAGCTGAACACCGAGCCTGCGCCGCGCGGCAGCAGCCGCTTGGCAAGCTCGTGGCTGGGGTGTGTCTCCAGCATCGGGTGACCGACGCGCGCGACAAAAGCCTGGCTGACCAGAAACTCCACCACGCGCTCCGTGTTGCGCATGTGCTGTTGCATGCGCAGCGGCAGCGTCTCGATGCCCTGCAGAATGAGCCATGCCGTGTGCGGGCTCATGCAGGCGCCAAAGTCGCGCAGGCCTTCACGGCGAGCGCGCAGCAGGAAGGCGCCTACGGTGCTTTCTTCGGTAAACACCATGCCGTGAAAGCCATCGTAGGGGCGGGTGAGCTCCTCAAAGCGGCCCGATGCTTCCCAGTCGAAGCTGCCGCCATCGACCAGCACGCCGCCAATCACCGTGCCGTGGCCGCTGAGAAATTTGGTAGCTGAGTGATAGACGATGTCTGCGCCATGTTCAAAGGGCTTCATCAGCCAGGGCGTGGTGAAGGTGGAATCCACCAGCAAAGGCACCCTCGCTTCGTGCGCAATGGCGCTTACGCTGGGGATATCTAGCACGTCCAGGCCGGGGTTGCCCACGGTTTCGCCAAACAGCAGACGCGTGTTGGGGCGGATCGCTGCGCGCCACGCGTCAAGGTCGCCCGTGGGCACGAAGCTGGTTTCAATGCCAAAGCGGCGCAGCGTGTAGTGCAGCAGGTTTTGCGATCCGCCGTACAGCGCGCTGCTGGCCACAATGTGCGAACCCGCGCCCATCAGCGTGGCAATGGCCAAATGCAGTGCGGCCTGGCCACTGGCCGTGGCCAGCGCGCCGACGCCGCCTTCGAGCGCGGCCATGCGCTGCTCGAAAACCGCGGTAGTGGGATTGCTGATGCGCGAGTACACATGTCCGCCGCGCTCCATGTTGAAGAGCGAGGCGGCGTGATCGCTGGACTCGAAAACGAAGGACGTGGTGAGATGAATGGGCACGGCCCGCGCACCGGTGGCGGGGTCTGGGGTGGCGCCTGCATGCAGGGCCAGCGTGTCGAAGCCGGGATCGGCGTAACCGGGCATGGTTTTCTCCAAAGCGATAGCGGCATTGTGGGCTATATTTGCAGAGGCACCAGCAAGCGACACTGGCTGCAAACAGTACGGAGCACGCCATGAAAGTTAGCGACATCCTGCGAGTGAAGGGCAATACCCTCTACACCGCCCATCCAGCCGAACCCCTTGCCGACGCTGTGCGCGTCATGTCAGAGAAGGACATCGGCTCGCTGGTTGTCATGGAGCACGGGGATCTGGTGGGCATGCTCACCTTCCGTGAAGTCATCCAGGCCCTGGTGCGAAATGGCGGCAATGTGGGCACCATGCTCGTGCGTACGGCCATGGACGACCACCCACTGACCTGCACCTACGAGACCGACATGGACGAAGTGCGGCGCATGATGCTGGATCGCCATGCGCGCTACATGCCCGTCATGGACAACCGCATGCTGATGGGTGTCATCAGCTTCTACGACGTGGCCAAGGCCGTAGTGGACAGCCAGAATTTCGAAAACAAGATGCTCAAGGCCTACATCCGTGACTGGCCCGAGGGCGAAGCCGACGATTCGGACGAAAAGCTGCTGTAGGCTTCCGCGCCTTTTGCCTGCGCGCGCCAGGAAGTGCGAAGGCAGGCGATGGGGCCGATACAAGCCACGGCAGGCGCGGACAATGCTGCGCGCAACCACCGCAGGTCGTTCTACTGCCCCGATAATCGCTCTCCATGAGCGGCAATACTTTAGGCACCCTTTTCGCAGTCACCAACTTTGGTGAATCCCACGGCCCAGCCATAGGCTGCGTGATCGACGGCTGCCCACCCGGCATGGCCTTGTGCGAGGCCGACATTCAGGCAGATCTGGATCGGCGCCGGCCCGGCACCAGCCGCCACGTCACCCAGCGCGCCGAGCCCGACGCAGTGGAAATCCTCTCAGGCGTGTACGAAGGTGTGACCACGGGCACGCCGATTGCGCTCTTGATTCGCAACACCGATCAGCGCAGCAAGGACTATGGCGATATTGCCCAGCGCTTTCGCCCCGGCCACGCCGACTACACCTACTGGCACAAATACGGCGTGCGCGACCCGCGGGGTGGCGGGCGTTCGTCGGCCCGATTGACTGCGCCCACGGTGGCGGCCGGTGCCGTCGCCAGAAAATGGCTGGCGGCGCAGTTCGGTACCCAGGTGCGAGCCTGCATGAGCCAACTGGGCGAATTGGAGATCGGATTTGAATCCTGGGAGCACGTGGGCCGCAACCCGTTTTTTGCACCGGTAGCCGATGTCCAGCGCTATGAGGATTACATGGATGCGCTGCGCAAGTCGGGCGACTCATGCGGTGCGCGCATTCGGGTCCAGGCAACCGGCGTGCCCGTGGGCTGGGGCGAACCCATCTACGACAAGCTCGACGCCGATATCGCCTGGGCGATGATGGGTCTCAACGCGGTCAAGGGCGTGGAAATTGGCGCTGGCTTTGCCAGTGCCGCACAGCGCGGCACGGTGCACGGCGATTCGCTCTCGCCAGACGGGTTTCGCAGCAACAACGCAGGCGGCATTCTGGGCGGCATCAGCAGCGGCCAGGACATTGAGGTGCATATGGCCATCAAACCGACCAGCTCCATCCTCAGTCCGCGCGAATCCATCGACACGGCCGGCCAGAGCGTGCAGGTGTCCACCCGTGGGCGCCATGACCCCTGTGTCGGTATCCGGGCAGCGCCTATTGCCGAGGCTTTGCTGGCGCTGGTGCTGATCGACCATGCCCTGCGCCACAGAGCCCAATGCGGCGATGTGCGCCAGGCGGTGGCACCGATTTCGGCCGCCGCTCGCTGAACGCAATACTATTGAATAGATAGCTGACAACGCTTACCCAGTAAGCGCTGGAGGCCTAAAAAGTCGGAAAAATCGTGCTTGCGCCGCGTTCCAGGCGAAGGGTGGGGCTCGGATCGTGCGCGCGTTCTCAGCGTCTGACTTCGTCTACCAGGCTCTTGAACTCGTCGATGTCCTCGAAGCTGCGGTACACGCTGGCATAGCGGATGTACGCCACTTGGTCGAGTTTTTTGAGTTCGCGCATCACCAGTTCACCGATGCGGCTGGACGCCAGTTCGCGCAGGCCCAGGCTCAGCAATTGCTCTTCAATGCGCTCGATGGCGGCGTCCACCTGCGCCGTGCTCACAGGGCGCTTGCGCAGGGCAATGGCGAAGGATCCGCGCAATTTGGCGGCGGCGTATTCGGTGCGCCGACCATCCTTCTTCACCACCACCGGGAAATTGATTTCCGGTTTTTCATAGGTGGTGAAGCGCTTGCCGCAGGCCCCGCAGCGGCGCCTGCGGCGGATGAAGCCGCCGTCCTCGGCCACCCGGGTCTCGGCCACCTGGGTGTCGAGATGGCCGCAGAACGGGCATTTCATGGGGCGAGCCCTTAGTCGCGGTAGACCGGGAAGCGGCTGGTCAGCGCATTCACCTTGGCGCGCACGGCGGCAATGTGGGCCTCGTCGCGCGGCTTGTCCAATACGTCGGCCAGCAGGTTGGCGGTCAGGCGGGCTTCCTCGTCTTTGAAGCCGCGTGTGGTCATGGCCGGCGTGCCCACGCGGATGCCGCTGGTCACCATGGGTTTTTCCGGGTCGTTGGGGATGGCGTTCTTGTTGATCGTCATGTGGGCTTGGCCCAGCACGGCCTCGGCTTCCTTGCCGGTGATGCCCTTGGCGCGCAGATCAACCAGCATCAAATGGCTCTGCGTTCCGCCGCTGACAATGCGC
>JBATPF010000014.1:0-15006 GCA_049291355.1 Giesbergeria sp. | reverse complement strand
GCAGTGAGCTAGTGGAAAAATCGCGGCAGCTTGCAAAGCGCCTCGGCTTTGATCGCATGGCGTTTCTCAACCTATCCGTGGCCGAATCGGCCGACGCGGCTGAACTGCCCGAGCGCATCGACATCGTCACTGCCTTGCACGCCTGTGACACCGCCACCGACGATGCCATTGCCTTCGGACTGCAAAAGCGCGCGCGCGCCATGGTGATCGTGCCCTGTTGCCAGGCGGAGGTAGCTGCCTGCCTGCGCGCCGGCAAAGCCCTGCAGCTGGCGCGCACGCCCCTGGCCGAACTGTGGCGCCATCCGCTGCATACGCGCGAGCTGGGCAGCCAGATCACCAACGTGCTGCGTTGCCTGTACCTGGAGGCCAGTGGCTACCAGGTTACAGTGACCGAGCTGGTGGGCTGGGAACACAGCATGAAGAACGAACTCATCATCGCCCGCTACACCGGCCAGCGAAAGCGCAGCGCCGCCGAGCGCCTGCGTGCCATTCTGGTGAAATTCGGCTTGGAACAAAGTTTGGGCGCACGCTTCGGACTGGTGCCCGCCCCAAGCGAGTAATTGGGAAATAATTGGGGTCAGACCCCCATTTGGGCGCATCGGAGCTTCATCATGGCCAGACTGCCCAGACTTACGGTTCCCCATTGCCCGCACCATGTCATTCAGCGCGGCAACAACCGCCAGGTGATCTTTCAAGACGCGCAAGACTTTGAGCGCATGCTGGATACTGTGAAGGAGTACGCGCAGAAGTTTTCCGTGGCCGTGCACGCCTACGTTCTCATGCCCAATCATTTTCATCTGCTCGTCACGCCGACTACAGGCGACGGTCTCGCTCTGATGATGCAAGCCGTGGGGCGCAGTTACGTGCGCTGGTTCAATCAGCGCCACGTGCGCACCGGAACGTTGTGGGAGGGCCGCTACCGATCCACCTTGATTGAAGCCGAGCGCTATCTGCTCGCCTGTATGGTCTACATCGACCTCAACCCTGAGCGGGCGCATCTTGTCCAGAATCTGACCGATTGGCCGTGGTCCAGTTGCGCGTTTCATCTGGGGCTGCACAGCGATGGCTTGCTGACGCCCCATGCCTTGTACTGGGCGCTGGGCAACACCCCGTTCGCGCGCGAGGCGGCCTACCGGCAAATGCTTCAGACCGGACTTGATCGCGACCAAACGAATGCCTTGACCGAGGCCACCTTGCGCGGCTGGGCGCTTGGCGGCGAAAAATTCGTTGCCGATCTGCACAGTAAAACCGCTCGCCGTGCTGTCAAGGCGAGTGCCGGGCGCCCTCGCATCGATAGAGAAATCAAAGAAGTTTGACCGGTTTGCGCTTGCTGCATAAAGATTTAGTGCTATTGTTGTTGATGCGTCCCTAATTTAATTGGAATAAGATAAATTGAAAATTAATTGGAATCTGACCCCAATTATTTTTCTTGCATAGGTATGCTGCAATGCACTAATCTCGGCTCCCCTGCGAAAAAACTGAGGAGTGCGCCATGACCACGGCCGCCGAGATTGAGCATCTGAAGCAACACGGGCTGTATTCGCCCGCCAACGAACACGACGCCTGCGGGCTGGGTTTTGTCGCCCATATCAAGGGTCACAAGCGCCACGACATCGTGACGCAGGCGCTCAAGATTCTTGAGAACATCGATCACCGGGGCGCCGTCGGCGCCGACAAGCTGATGGGCGATGGCGCGGGCATCCTGATCCAGATCCCGGACACGCTGTACCGCCAGGAAATGGCCCAGGCCGGCAAAGCGCCGGATGGCTCGGTGGGCGTCACCTTGCCGGCCGCTGGCGAATACGGTGTCGGCATGATCTTCCTGCCCAAAGAGCACGCCAGCCGCCTGGCCTGCCAGCAGGAGATGGAGCGCGCCATCAAGGCCGAGGGCCAGGTGCTGCTCGGCTGGCGCGACGTTCCGGTCAATCGCGACATGCCCATGTCGCCCGCAGTGCGCGCCAAGGAGCCCATCCTGCGCCAGGTGTTCATCGGCCGCGGCAACGACGTCATCGTGCAGGACGCGCTCGAGCGCAAGCTCTATGTGATCCGCAAGACCGCCAGCGCCGCGATCCAGGCGCTGGGCCTCAAGCACAGCAAAGAGTATTACGTGCCGAGCATGTCGAGCCGCACGGTGGTCTACAAGGGCCTGCTGCTGGCGGATCAGGTGGGCAAGTACTACCTGGATTTGCAGGACGAACGCTGCGTCTCGGCTGTGGGTCTGGTGCACCAGCGGTTTTCCACCAACACCTTCCCCGAATGGCCGCTGGCCCACCCGTACCGCTACGTGGCGCACAACGGCGAGATCAACACCGTCAAGGGCAACTACAACTGGATGAAGGCGCGCGAAGGCGTGATGGCTTCGCCGGTGCTGGCGGCTGACCTGCAAAAGCTCTATCCGATCAGCTTTGCCGATCAGTCGGACACGGCCACCTTCGACAACTGCCTGGAGCTGCTCACCATGGCTGGCTACCCGATCAGCCAGGCCGTGATGATGATGATTCCCGAGCCCTGGGAGCAGCACACCACGATGGACCCGCGCCGGCGCGCGTTCTACGAATACCACGCCGCCATGCTCGAGCCCTGGGATGGCCCGGCTTCCATCGTGTTCACCGATGGCCGCCAGATCGGCGCCACGCTGGACCGCAACGGCCTGCGGCCCTCGCGCTATTGCATTACCGACGATGACCTGGTCGTCATGGCGTCGGAATCGGGCGTGCTGCCGATTCCCGAAAACAAGATCGTGCGCAAGTGGCGTTTGCAGCCCGGCAAGATGTTCCTCATCGACCTGGAACAAGGCCGCATGATCGACGACGACGAGCTCAAGGCCAACGTCGTCAATACGAAGCCGTACAAGCAGTGGATCGAGAACCTGCGCATCAAGCTCGACAGCATCGTCGAGACGGAGCCCGTTGCAGGCCAAGAGCCCGCGCGCGAGCAAAAAGATGGCGAGCCGAAGGCCGGTCCGTCCTTGCTGGATCGCCAGCAGGCCTTTGGCTACACCAAGGAAGACATCAAATTCTTGCTGGCCCCCATGGCCAGGAACGGCGAAGAAGGCATTGGTTCCATGGGCAACGACAGCCCGCTGGCCGTGCTCTCTGGCCGCAACAAGCCGCTGTACAACTACTTCAAGCAGCTGTTTGCCCAGGTGACGAATCCGCCGATCGACCCGATCCGCGAGGCCATCGTCATGTCGCTCAACAGCTTCATCGGCCCCAAGCCCAACCTGCTCGACATCAACCAGGTCAATCCGCCGATGCGGCTGGAAGTCAGCCAGCCGATCCTCAATCGAGCCGACATGGCCAAGCTGCGCGATATCGCGCGGCACACGCAGGGCAAGTTCCGCAGCAGCGTGATCGACATCACCTACCCCTTGCTGTGGGGGCGTGAGGGGGTCGAAGCCAAGCTGGCGTCCCTCTGCGCACAGGCGGTGGATGCCATCAAGGGCGGCGCCAATATTCTGATCATCAGCGACCGCGCGCTGAGCGCGACCCGGGTGGCGATTCCTTCGCTGCTGGCGCTCTCAGCCATCCACCAGCACCTGGTGCACGAGGGCCTGCGCACCACCACGGGTCTGGTGGTCGAGACCGGCACGGCACGCGAAGTACACCACTTTGCCGTGCTCGCCGGCTACGGCGCCGAGGCCGTGCATCCGTGGCTGGCCATGGAAACCCTGGCCGACATGCACAAGGACCTGAGCGGCGAGCTGTCGGCCGACAAGGCCATCTACAACTACGTCAAGGCGATCGGCAAGGGCCTGTCCAAGATCATGTCGAAGATGGGCGTGTCCACCTACATGAGCTACTGCGGCGCCCAGCTGTTTGAAGCCATCGGCATCTCCAGCGCCACGGTCCAGAAGTATTTCACCGGCACCTCCAGTCGGGTGGAAGGGATTGGCGTGTTCGAGATAGCCGAGGAAGCCATCCGCATGCACCAAGCGGCTTTCGGCGACAACCCGGTGCTGGAAAACATGCTGGACGCCGGCGGTGAATACGCCTGGCGCACGCGCGGCGAAGAGCATATGTGGACGCCCGACGCCATCGCCAAGCTGCAGCACAGCACACGCTCGAACAACTGGAGCACCTACAAGGAATACGCCCAGATCATCAATGACCAGAGCCAGCGCCACATGACCTTGCGCGGCTTGTTCGAGTTCAAGTTCGACCCGACCCAGGCGATCCCTGTGGACGAGGTGGAGCCCGCCAAAGAGCTCGTCAAGCGGTTTGCCAGCGGCGCCATGTCGCTGGGTTCTATTTCTACTGAAGCGCATGCCACACTGGCGGTGGCAATGAACCGCCTGGGCGGCAAGAGCAACACGGGCGAGGGCGGGGAAGATGCAGCGCGCTATCGCCAGGAACTCAAGGGCATCCCGATCAAGCAGGGCGACAGCCTGAAAAGCGTGATCGGCGCCGAGAACGTCGAGGTCGATCTGCCGTTGCTGGACGGCGATTCGCTGCGCAGCCGCATCAAGCAGGTGGCATCCGGGCGCTTTGGCGTCACGGCCGAATACCTCACCAGCGCCGACCAGATCCAGATCAAGATGGCCCAGGGCGCCAAGCCGGGCGAGGGCGGCCAGTTGCCCGGCGGCAAGGTCAGCAACTACATCGGCAAGCTGCGCCACAGCGTGTCGGGCGTCGGCTTGATCTCGCCCCCGCCGCACCACGACATCTACTCCATCGAAGACCTGGCCCAGCTCATTCACGACTTGAAGAACGTGGCGCCGCACGCCAGCATCAGCGTGAAGCTGGTGTCCGAGATCGGCGTGGGCACGGTGGCCGCAGGGGTTGCCAAGTGCAAGAGCGACCACGTGGTGATTGCGGGCCACGACGGCGGCACGGGTGCCTCGCCCTGGTCGTCCATCAAGCATGCCGGCAGCCCTTGGGAAATCGGCCTGGCCGAGACCCAGCAGACGTTGGTGCTCAACCGCCTGCGCGGTCGCATTCGCGTGCAGGCCGACGGCCAGATGAAGACCGGCCGCGACGTCGCCATTGGCGCGCTGTTGGGCGCCGATGAGTTCGGTTTCGCCACGGCTCCGCTGGTGGTGGAAGGCTGCGTCATGATGCGCAAGTGCCACCTCAACACCTGCCCGGTGGGCGTGGCCACGCAAGACCCCGTGCTGCGCAAGAAATTCTCGGGACGGCCCGAGCATGTGGTGAACTACTTTTTCTTCGTGGCCGAAGAGCTGCGCCAGATCATGGCGCAGCTGGGTATCCGCAAGTTCGATGACATGGTGGGGCGCAGCGACCTGCTCGACATGCGCAAAGGCCTGGAGCACTGGAAGGCCAGCGGGCTTGATTTCTCGCGTTTGTTTGCGCAGCCCAAGGTGCCGGCCGACGTGCCGCGCTTTCATGTCGAAATGCAAGACCACAACATCGAGCACACGCTGGACAGGAAGCTGATCGAGCGCAGCCGCCCCGCCATTGAAAAGGGCGAGCGCGTGCGTTTTATCGAGGTGGCGCGCAACGTCAACCGTTCGGTGGGCGCGATGCTCTCGGGCGCGGTCACCCGCGTGCACCCCGAAGGCTTGCCAGACGACAGCATCCACATCCAGTTGGAAGGCACGGGCGGCCAGTCGTTTGGCGCGTTTCTGTGCCGCGGCATCACGCTGTACCTGATTGGCGACGCCAACGACTACACCGGCAAGGGCCTCTCGGGCGGTCGCATCGTGGTGCGTCCCAGCCTTGATTTCCGCGGTGAGGCTGCGCGCAATACCATCGTCGGCAACACCGTGATGTATGGCGCCACCAGTGGCTCGGCCTACTTCGCCGGTGTCGCCGGCGAGCGTTTTGCGGTGCGCCTCTCGGGCGCCACGGCAATGGTGGAAGGCACGGGCGACCATGGCTGCGAGTACATGACGGGCGGCACCGTGGTGGTGCTGGGCAAAACCGGGCGCAACTTTGCGGCTGGCATGAGCGGCGGCGTGGCCTACGTGTACGACGAAGACGGCCAATTCGACACGCGCTGCAACATGGCCATGGTGACGCTCGAGCGCATCCTGCCCCACGACGAGCAGCAGGCCAGCCACGCGCGCGCTACCTGGCATCAGGGCCAGAGCGACGAAGAGCAGCTCAAACGCCTGCTTGAAGAGCACAACCGCTACACCGGCAGCAAGCGCGCCCGCGAGCTGCTGGACAACTGGGCCGCGTCGCGCAGCAAATTCGTCAAGGTGTTCCCCACCGAATACAAGCGCGCGCTGTCAGAAATGTACGAGCGCCAAGTGCTGGAAGACTCTTCCACGCCGCCCGTGGCCGGGCCTGAACTGACAGCCGTGGCCGCGAAGTAAGCGCCGACGCCTCACGAGGAAAAGAACATGGGAAAGATCACTGGTTTCATGGAGTACGACCGCATCGAAGAGGGCTACCCGCCCGTCACCGAGCGCGTCAAGAACTACAAGGAATTTGTCATCGGCATCACCGATGCGCAGGCCAAGGTGCAGGGCGCGCGCTGCATGGACTGCGGCACGCCGTTTTGCGTCAGCGGCTGCCCGGTCAACAACATCATTCCGGACTTCAACGATCTGGTCTACCAAAGCGACTGGAAGAGCGCGTTCACGGTGCTTGACTCGACCAACAACTTTCCGGAGTTCACTGGCCGGATCTGTCCCGCGCCCTGCGAGGCGGCGTGCGTGCTCAACATCAACGACGATGCGGTGGGCATCAAGAGCATTGAGCACGCCATCATCGACCGCGCCTGGGAGCATGGCTGGGTCACACCCAAAGTGCCGGCGCACAAGACCGGCAAGCGCATTGCCGTGGTGGGCGCTGGGCCCGCCGGCATGGCGGCGGCGCAGCAGCTGGCGCGTGTCGGCCATGACGTGACGCTGTTCGAAAAGAACGACCGCATCGGCGGCCTGCTGCGCTACGGCATTCCGGATTTCAAGCTCGACAAAGTGCACATCGACAAGCGCGTGGCGCAGATGGAGGCCGAGGGCGTGGTGTTTCGCACCGGCGTTTTTGTCGGCAGTGCGCAAGACGGCCTGGGCAAGGATTCCAAGGTGAACAACTGGGCCAAGGAAACCATTGCGCCCGAGCAACTGCGCAAGGACTTTGACGCCGTGCTGCTGACCGGCGGCTCCGAGCAGTCGCGCGATCTACCGGTGCCAGGGCGCGACTTGGCCGGCATCCATTTCGCCATGGAATTCTTGCCGCAGCAGAACAAGATCAACGCCGGCGACAAGCTCAAGGGGCAACTGCGCGCGGATGGCAAGCACGTCATCGTCATCGGCGGCGGCGACACCGGCAGCGACTGCGTGGGCACCAGCAACCGCCAAGGCGCCGCCAGCGTCACGCAGTTCGAAGTGATGCCCATGCCGCCAAGCCAAGAGAACCGGCCGCTGACCTGGCCCTACTGGCCGATCAAGCTGCGCACCAGCTCCAGCCACGACGAAGGCTGCACGCGCGAGTTCGCCGTGTCCACCAAGGAGTTCACCGGCGAAAAGGGCAAGGTCAAGGGATTGACCACGGTGCAGGTGGAATTCAAGGACGGCAAGCTGACCGAGGTGGAAGGAACGCAAAAGCACTATCCCGCCGACCTGGTCCTGCTCGCCATGGGTTTCGTCAACCCGGTTGCCGCCGTGCTCGAAGCCTTTGGCATCGACAAAGACGGCCGCGGCAATGCCCGGGCCAGTACCGAGGAGGGCGGCTACGCCACCAATGTGCCGGGCGTGTTTGCGGCGGGGGATATCCGGCGGGGACAAAGCTTGGTGGTGTGGGCGATTCGGGAAGGCCGGCAAGCCGCGCGCTCGGTGGACCAGTTCCTGATGGGTTCGAGCGCGGCTCCGTTCGCAGACAAAAAATGTAGTAAAAATAGCCTCTAGCGCTTATGGGATAAGCCCTAGCAGCTATGGTTTACATAGTAAATGCCATCAGCGCCCCATAGGGAGCAAACCTCCTTTGGAGTTGCAGTGCGCCGCGTCTGGGACAATCTCGGGTTTTCCCTAGGATGTTTCCGCTGCCATGAACAAACGTTCCGCCCTGATCGCCCTTTCTCTCACCGCAATGCTCGTCGCCTGTGGCAAGCAGGAGGCAGCACCAAGCGCCACGTCTGCTGCGCCCGCGCCCGCAGCGTTGACCAAGATCGTCGTCGGGCTGGACGACAACTTCCCGCCCATGGGGTTTCGCGACGAGAAGAATGAGTTGGTGGGCTTTGACATCGACATGGCGCGCGAGGCGGCCAAGCGCATGGGCATGGAAGTCGACTTCAAGCCCATCGACTGGAGCGCCAAAGAGGCCGAGCTTTCTGCCAAGCGGGTCGATGTGCTCTGGAACGGCCTGACCATCACCGAAGAGCGCAAGAAGAACATTGCCTTCACGGCGCCCTATATGGAAAACCACCAGATTGTGGTGGTGGCCGCAACCTCGCCCGTCAAAACCAAGGCCGATCTGGCCGGCAAGGTCGTCGGTGCGCAGGAAGGCAGCAGCGCGGTCGATGCCGTGAAGAAGGACGAGGCGGTCTTCCAATCGTTCAAGGAATTCAAGACCTTTGGCGACAACGTGACGGCGTTGATGGACCTGAGTACCGGCCGGCTTGGCGCCGTGGTCGTGGACGAGGTGGTGGGCCGCTACTACGTCGCCAAGAAACCGCAGGATTACGCCGTGCTGGACGACAACTTTGGCACCGAGGAATACGGCGTCGGCGTGCGCCAGGGCGACACGGAACTGCTCGGCCAACTCAATAAGGCCCTGGCCGACATGAAGCAGGACGGCACGGCGGCCCGAATCGCCACCCAATGGTTTGGCAAGGACATCATCAAATAAACCCCCGCTTGCCCCACGCGCACCTCGGTGCGTGCTGCAAAGGACTGCATGGACTACCTGCTCTCGATGCTGGCGCCGCTGTGGCAGGGCGCGCAGGTCACGCTCAAGCTCTTTTTCATCACACTGGCCCTGGCTTTGCCTCTGGGCCTGGCGCTGGCGCTGGCACGGCGCTCGCGCTGGGCGGCGCTGCGTACGGCAGTCAGTGGTTACCTGTGGCTGATGCGCGGCACGCCGCTGATGCTGCAGATGCTGTTCATCTACTTTGCACTGCCCTTTGTGCCGGTGGTGGGCGTGCGCCTGCCCGATTTTCCAGCGGCGGTGCTGGCCTTTGCGCTGAACTACGCAGCCTACTTTGCTGAGATTTTCCGCGCCGGCATCGAGGCGGTGGACCGCGGCCAGTACGAAGCGGCGCGCGTGCTGGGCCTGAACTACCGCCAGACCATGCGCCGCATCGTGCTGCCGCAAATGGTGCGGCGCATTCTGCCGCCCATGAGCAACGAGACCATCACGCTGGTCAAAGACACCTCGCTCATCTACGTGCTGGCGCTCAACGACCTGCTGCGGGCCGCGCGCGGCATCGTGCAGCGTGATTTCACCACCACGCCCTTCATTGTGGCCGCCGCGTTCTATCTGGCCATGACGCTGCTGCTCACCTGGGGCTTTGCGCGCCTGGAGAATCGCTATGCACGGCAAGACGCCTGAGTTCATGATCGAGGCACGCGGCCTGCACAAGCGCTTTGGCAGCCTGCAGGTGCTGTCCGATGTGTCGCTGCAAATTGCGCGCGGCGAGGTGGTCGCCATCATCGGTCCCTCGGGGTCGGGCAAGAGCACGCTGCTGCGCTGCCTGAACCATCTCGAAACCATCGACAGCGGCAGCATCGCCGTCGAGGGCGAGACGCTGGCCAGCACGGACGCCGCCGGCCGCTGCAGCTACGCCAGCGAACGCGATCTGCGCCGCATCGGCCGCAAGACCGGCATGGTGTTCCAGCACTTCAACCTTTTTCCGCACCTCACGGTGCTGGAGAACATCACCTTGGCGCCAGTCGATGTGCTGGGCCTGGCGCCTGACGCAGCGCGCAACCGGGCCGAGGCGCTGCTGGCGAAGGTCGGGCTACAGGACAAAGCGGGCAGCTACCCTGCGCGGCTCTCTGGCGGGCAAAAGCAGCGCGTCGCCATTGCCCGGGCGCTGGCCATGGAGCCCGACATCATGTTGTTTGACGAGCCAACCTCGGCGCTCGACCCGGAGCTGACCGGGGAGGTGCTGCGCACCATGCGCCAGCTGGCGCATGAGCACATGACCATGCTGGTCGTCACGCACGAAATGGGCTTTGCCCGTGAGGTCGCCCACCGCGTGGTCTTCATGGACCAGGGCGAGCTGATCGAGGCGCAGGGCGCGGCAGACTTTTTCGCCCACCCGCAGCACGAGCGCACGCGGGCGTTTTTGCAGCATATGCTGTAGTCGTTTGCTCTTATTTCAGTAGCTGTATACGCTTAATAGATAAGCGCTACAGCCATATTTTCTTACATTCTTTCGATCAAGCTGGAAGCACCAGAACCCTCGGCAGGTCCTCCGGGTCCATGGCTTCGGGCAGGCTGCCGCCCCGGCGGATGGGCTGCGCTGGGCGGGCCAGCAGCTCGCGCACAAAGTTGGGTTGCGCCAGCAGGGCTTGGTGCACTGCGCCGTTGTAGAGCTGCAAATCCCCAAGCCCGCGCTCGGCGATGCGGGTATCGACCGCTGTCGCATCCAGAAGCGCCGGGTCGGTGCTGTCCGACGCCATGGCCATGCACCACAGCGTGCCATACAGCGGCACGTACTGCAGATAGGGCCGCACGATGGGGAACGCTTCGCGCAGCGACGCGGCAATGCGCGCCATGGACTGCGGCAGGTGGATGGGCGAGCCCAGGTGCAGCGACAGCACGCCGCCGGAGGCGAGGCGCTTGCGGCAGGCCTGGTAGAACTCCACGGTGTACAGATCCAGCGCCGGGCCAAAGGGATCGGTCAGGTCGAGGACGATTTGGTCGAAAAGCTCGCCGCCCGCCTCGATCAGCGCACGTGCGTCGCCCAGGCGAATCTCCACCCGCGGATCGTCCAGCGCGCCATGGTGGATTCCGTCCAGCCACTTGCGCGCCATGTCAATCACGGCGCCATCGAGCTCTGCCAGGACGACGCGCTCCATGCTGGGGTGCTTGAGCAGCTCTTCCACTGCGCCGCCGTCACCCCCGCCCACCACCAAGGCGCTGCGCGGGCCCGGGTGGGCAATGGCGGGCAGGTGCACCATGGGTTCGTGGTAGAAAAACTCGTCGCGCTCGGAGGTCATGAAGCAGCCGTCGATGCGCATCACGCGGCCAAATAGGGCGTTGTCGAAGACCTCGATGTGCTGCCACTGCGACTGCACGCGGGCGAGCAATTCACCTTCGCGCAAATAGAAGCCGAAGTCGGGCGTCAGCCGCTCGGCTAGGTATCGCGGTTGAGTCATTGCAGTCTAAAAAGGCAAAGCCGTTGAAACGAGCGCGCCCAAAAACCAGTGAACGCCGCGCAAGGGCCTGGGCCGGCCGCGCCGCCCCGCCGCGCTGGCGTTGTCCCCCTTCCCGAATCGCAAAGCGATTCGAGAGAAGGGGGAAGGCGCCGAAGGCGACTCAGGGGGATGCCTCATGTTCACGCCCGCTCGACCCGGTGCAGATGCGGATCTGCCGGGCTGAACGCGGCCTGGATGTCGTCAAACAGTTGCTGCGCCTTGGGACGGTTGTCGGTCGAATAGTTGCAGACGTAGACGTCCAGCGTCACATAACCCGCCTCAGGCCAGGTGTGAATGGACAGATGCGATTCGGCCAGAACGACCACGCCGGTCACGCCGCCGCCTTCGCCAAAGCTGTGGAACAAACTGCCCACGGCGGTCAAATCGGCAGCGACCACGCGTTCCTTGCAGAAGTTCTCCAGGTAAGCGGCGTCAAGCATCAGGCGGCTGTCGCACAGGCAGCCGTAAAGATCCCCAATCAGATGCAGTCCGGTGGCCTGGCGTACCAGGGGGCGCACAGCCGAGGCCAGCGTGGAAACAGGGGGCATGGGTGGGACTTCCTCATTCTTGCGGTTGGCAAAAACCGGCGCACCGATATAGGGACGTCCTGCATAACTCCTCACGGCGTGTGATAGCGCGGACTCGGGCGGTCTGCGTCGTTGCGTTTCACAGGCAATAACTACGGCTATTGCCCGCAAAACGCGCCTAGCATCCCATCCCGATTCGCACTGCACCCACTCGCGTAGAGTTATGCATGACATCCCTAGCGGCTGCACCATACGCAGCGCGCTGACAGGTGCCAGGGAACATGGCGAGCGCAGCGCTTGCGCCCTCGGGTTCGGATGGCGTTAGAAACGCCAGGGCAAGACGGATAGCGCTCCGCCCGGCAAAGCAGGCGGAACATGGTGCGGGCCCCTGCCATGCAATGACCCCGTGGGACGCGCTCGCGCCCTACCGGAGCCGGAAAGTATAGCCCGCAGGCAAGGAGCGCTGCATGGGTATGGGTATTTCCCCTATGATGACGGGTTTGCCGCCACTTTCTGGCGGCTTGCGCGCTTGTCCATGCCCACGCCCTCCCCCTCTTCTTCAGACGCACTCGTCGAGCTGCGCGGGGTGCACTTTGGCTACGACGAACGCGAGGTGCTCAGCGGGGTTTCGCTTCGCGTGCCGCGCGGCAAGATCACGGCCATCATGGGTGCCTCCGGCGGGGGCAAGACCACGGTTCTGCGCCTCGTCGGTGGCCAGCAGCGTGCCAGTCGCGGCTCAGTGCTGTTCGATGGCGAAGACATCGGGCAAATGAACAACGCGCAGCTGTACCGCGCACGCCGGCGCATGGGCATGCTGTTCCAGTACGGAGCCTTGTTCACCGATCTCAATGTGTTTGAAAACGTCGCCTTCCCGCTGCGCGAGCACACCGATCTTTCCGAAGCGCTGGTGCGCGACATTGTGCTGATGAAATTGCACGCCGTGGGTCTGCGCGGTGCGCGCGATCTCATGCCATCACAGATCTCGGGCGGCATGGCGCGGCGCGTGGCCCTGGCGCGCTCGAT
This sequence comes from Giesbergeria sp., assembly GCA_049291355.1. Classification (GTDB taxonomy): domain Bacteria; phylum Pseudomonadota; class Gammaproteobacteria; order Burkholderiales; family Burkholderiaceae_C; genus Simplicispira. The sequence goes on along the minus strand of JBATPF010000014.1, from coordinate 2,187 downwards.
TGCGCTCGACCCCGAGCTGGTCATGTACGACGAGCCCTTCGCCGGGCTGGACCCGATCTCGCTGGGCACGGCGGCCGAGCTGATTCGCCGCCTCAACGACGCCATGGGCTTGACCACCATTCTTGTTTCGCACGATCTGGAAGCCACGCTGCGGCTGGCGGACCAGGTGGTCATCCTCGGCCCCGGCCGCGTGGCGGCCCAGGGCACGCCTGCGCAAGTGCGCGCAAGTACCGACCCTCTGGTGCACCAGTTTGTGAACGCGCTTCCCACCGGGCCGGTGCCGTTTCACTACGCCGGCCCCAGCATTGACCAAGACTTTGGCCCGCAGCAGGCGGGGCAGCCATGAGCTGGTTTCAACCTGCCGATGTGGGTTTCGCTGTGCGCGGTTTGCTCACGCGGGTGGGCAGCGCCACCCGCTTGTTCGCGCGCCTGGTGTTGCTGCTGCCTGCCACCGCGCGCCGGCCGGGCCTAGTGCGCGACCAGATCCACTTCCTGGGCAACTACTCGCTGGGCATCATTGCCGTCTCGGGTCTGTTTGTGGGCTTTGTGCTGGCGCTGCAGGGCTACTACACGCTGCAAGGCTTTGGTTCGACCGAAGCGCTGGGCCAGCTGGTGGCGCTGAGCCTGCTGCGCGAACTGGGGCCGGTGATCACGGCGCTGCTGTTTGCTGGCCGGGCCGGCACCTCGCTCACCGCAGAAATTGGCCTGATGCGCGCGGGCGAGCAACTCAGCGCCATGGAAATGATGGCCGTGGACCCGGTGCGCCGCATTCTGGCGCCGCGCTTCTGGGCCGGCGTGATCGCCATGCCGGTGCTGGCCGCGGTGTTCAGCGCGGTCGGTGTGGTGGGTGGCTGGTGGGTGGCGGTGGGAATGATCGGCATTGACAGCGGATCGTTCTGGAGCCAGATGCAGGGCGGCGTGGATGTCTTTCGCGACGTGGGCAACGGGGTGGTCAAGAGCGTGGCGTTTGGCTTCATCGTCACCTTTGTGGCGCTCTTGCAGGGCTACACCGCCAAGCCCACGCCCGAAGGGGTGGCGCGTGCAACCACCCGCACGGTCGTGGTGGCTTCGCTTTCGGTGCTGGCCATGGATTTCGTGCTGACGGCGCTGATGTTCAGTCTCTGAACGGCCGCAGGCTGTAAGAAAAGGATTTATTCAATGCAAAAATCGCGAACCGATGTCTGGGTAGGCTTGTTTGTGATGCTGGGCGCCGCAGCGCTGGTGTTTCTGGCGCTGCAGTCGGCCAACCTGCTGCAGCTCGATTTCCGCTCGGGCTACCGCGTGTCGGCACGCTTTGACAACATCGGTGGTCTCAAGCCGCAAGCGGCGGTGCGCAGCGCTGGCGTCGTGGTCGGGCGTGTGGAGTCGATCACGTTCGACGACAAGATTTACCAGGCCACAGTGACGATTGCGCTTCAGGATCGCTATGCTTTCCCCAAAGACAGCTCGCTCAAGATATTGACCAGTGGCTTGCTGGGCGAGCAATACCTCGGCATCGAGGCCGGGGCCGATGAAAAGATGCTGGCCGAAGGTGATCGCATCGTTGCGACACAGTCGGCCGTGGTACTGGAAAACCTGATCAGCCAATTCCTTTACAGCAAGGCGGCCGACGCTACGCCAGCCGGCGACGGCGCTGCCCCGAAATCAAACCCGTGATTGACCGCGATATGAAAAAAATTTTGATGGCACTCGCGCTGGGAGGCTTGCTGGCCGGTTGCGCCAGTGGCCCGAACCGCAATCCAGACGATCCGCTGGAACCCTACAACCGCAAAATGAGTGAGTTCAACGAGACGGTCGATCGGGCCGTGCTCAAGCCCGTCGCCACGGCCTACCAGGAAGCCACGCCGGTGCTGGTGCGCACGGGAGTCAGCAACTTTTTTGCCAATCTGGGCGACGCCTGGTCGTTTGTCAACAACAGCTTGCAGCTGCGGGTCGAACCTGCGGTCACCAGCTTTTTTCGCTTTTCCATCAACAGCACCATGGGGCTCGCTGGTGTGTTGGACGTTGCGAGCGAAATGGGAATGGATCGCTACAAGCAGGACTTTGGCCTGACACTGGGGCGCTGGGGCGTGCCCACCGGCCCGTATGTGGTCCTGCCGATCATGGGCCCGTCGACGCTTCGCGACACGGCGGCCCTGCCCGTCGATATGTGGGGCAATCCCATTTCAGTGGTGGACCCGGTTTCGG
>JBATPF010000013.1:0-2223 GCA_049291355.1 Giesbergeria sp. | reverse complement strand
GCCCAAGATGAGCACGGAGGCCTCGCTGTCCTGGAGGATGTAGGCAATGCTGCCCGGGTTGTCGATGGCGTGCAGCGGCACCGGTACGCAACCGGTCGCCAGGGTGGATTGGTCTGCACACACGGCGTGCAGCCCGTTGGGCAACAGAATGGCCACGCGCGCGCCTGCGGGCAACTGCATGGCGACCAAGGCCTGAATCCATGGGGCGACCCGGTCGGCAGTTTGTGCCCAGGTCAGATCCGACCAGGCCTGAGTGGCAGGGTCGTAGAGACGGTAGGCCGGGGCGTGGGGGGTCAGAGCCACCCGGAGAGAGAAAAGCTGGGGAAGGGTCTGTGCGCAGGAGATGTCGGGTGGAAAGGTGGTCATCGGGGCAGTGTGGGATCAGGCCTGCGGCACTGGAACAGTGGCCAAAGCACGGGGAAACCCTGAAATCATAGCGCCCGGTCAGCCCGCCATCTCATGGTGCGGGGGAGCCACTCGCGGTGCATCGTGTCGGGGAAATCCCCCGCCACCTGGTTCCTGCGCTCGCCCATCCCATTGCCAACCGCTTTGGGCGCGCAGGAGCAGGCCACGCAGGCAGAGGGTCAGGCGGCGGCCTCCAAGCCGTGCGCAAAGTGGTCTTGCATGGCCTTGACCGTCGCAGCGGTATCGCGCGCCAGCAAGGCGGCCATGATGGCGCAGTGCTCGTTCAGCGAGTCTTCAATGCGGCCCTGCTTGAGCAAAGAATTGTGGCGGTTGAGCTTCATCACCTTGCGCAGGTCGGCCACCATCTGGCTGCACCATCGGTTGCCCGACAATTCCAGAAGGCGCATGTGAAATTGCTCATTCAGCGCAAAAAATCGGTCGCGCTCGCCAGCCGCAGTTTCCAGTTCGGCATGCAATTGCTGAAGCGCGTGCAAATCCTCTGGCTTGGCGGTAGTGGCCACCACCCCGGCAGAATCACTTTCCAGAAGGCTGAGCAGGTGGTACACATCGCGCAGGTCTTTTTCCGACATTTCCGTGACGTAAGCGCCGCGCCGCACCTTCATCGTTACCAAGCCTTCCGCTGCCAGGACCTTGAGCGCTTCGCGCAGCGGGGTGCGGCTGATGCCAAACTCTTCGGCAATGCGCAACTCGTCAATCCAGCTCCCAGGTTCCAACTCGCGGCGGAAAATGCGCTGGCGAAGTTCCTCCGCGACCTCCTGGTAGAGCGCGCGGGGGGTGAGCGTGATGGAAGACATGGGCGGATTGTAAGCTGTATCGAATATTTTGAATGAATAATTATAAATGATGTAAACTGCATCGCGTTTCGGTCCTACGCTTTGCACCCACAGCAGCGGCCGCTGCGCCCACTTTTCAAAGAGTTGTTCGCCATGAGTTCTCAACCCAACCAGCCGCCCGAATTTGCCTCTGCATCCGTGGAGGCCTGGGCCAAAGCGGCAGCCAAGTCCGCTCCCGGGGGCGACGTCTCGGCCCTCAACTGGGTGACGCCTGACGGGATCACCGTCAAGCCGCTGTACACCGCCGAAGACACGGCGAATCTGTTGTATGCCAACACGCTGCCGGGGTTCGAGCCCTACCTGCGCGGCCCGCAGGCCACCATGTACGCAGTGCGGCCGTGGACGATTCGCCAGTACGCCGGTTTCTCGACCGCTGAAGAATCCAACGCCTTCTACCGCAAGGCGCTGGCTGCGGGCGGGCAGGGCGTGTCGGTGGCGTTTGACCTGGCCACGCACCGCGGCTACGACAGCGACCACCCGCGCGTGACCGGCGACGTAGGCAAGGCCGGCGTGGCGATTGACTCGGTCGAGGATATGAAGATCCTGTTCGACCAGATTCCGCTGGACAAGGTGAGCGTCTCCATGACCATGAACGGCGCCGTGCTGCCCGTGCTGGCGGGCTACGTGGTGGCGGCAGAAGAGCAGGGCGTGAGCCAGGACAAGCTCTCCGGAACGATTCAGAACGACATTCTGAAAGAGTTCATGGTGCGCAACACCTACATCTACCCGCCCGCGCCGTCGATGCGCATCATTGGCGACATCATTGGCTACACGGCCAGGAACATGCCCAAGTTCAACTCGATATCGATCTCGGGTTACCACATGCAGGAAGCCGGGGCCAACCAGGCGCTGGAACTGGCCTTCACGCTGGCCGACGGCAAGGAATACGTGAAGACCGCCATGGCCTCGGGCCTGGATGTGGACGAATTCGCCGGGCGCCTGAGCTTCTTCTGGGCCATCGGCA
>JBATPF010000012.1:0-2779 GCA_049291355.1 Giesbergeria sp. | reverse complement strand
CTCTCGGGTTTGTTCAAGAACGGTGCATGGGGCTGGACCCTGGCGCCGCAGGCATTGCTGCCGATTTTCGATGGTGGGCGCAACCAGGCCGGTCTCGACTCCGCGCTCGCCGCGCGCCAAGTGGCCGTGGCCCAGTACGAAAAGGCCATCCAGGTGGCGTTCCGCGAGGCGGCCGACGCGCTGGCCAGTCGCGCCACGCTGGCCGACCAATTGAGCGCCACCCAAGCGCAGGCCAGCGCCGAATCCGAGCGCTTCCGTTTGGCCGACCTTCGCTACCGCAACGGCATTGCCAATTACCTCGATGTGCTCGACGCCCAGCGCGCGTTGTTTGCCACGCAGCAGGCGCTCGCGCAGATTCAGTTGGCGCGCCAGCAAAACGAAGTGGCGCTGTACAAGGCCCTGGGCGGCGGTTGGCGGGCTCCGGCAGAAACGGAGCTGGCGGGCGGCTGAACACGCAATGCTGCGCCGCAGCACACTCGAATGCCTTGATGCAAAGCAAAGTGGCCCGGCAGGTGCGACTTTGCGAGCCGCAGGTTTGACTTTGCGCAATACCTCATTGGAGGCTGCCTTGCAAAGTGGCCCGGATGTTGCCTCTACTCTCTTCCCACCCCTCCGCCGACGTAGAAACTGCGGCGCCTGGCGAGGTGCTGCGGCAACGCCAACAGCAACCCGACGATGTCCTGCACCTGCTGCATGGACGTGTTCTTTTGTGCGTGCACGATGGCGCCCAGGTGCGCCAGCAGTTGGGCGTGGTGGAAGGTCCGTTCTGGCTCGATGCCGCGTCCGCCATGTTGGGCCTGCCCTGCGCTGTGGACATGGTGGCCGAAACCCGGGTGCAGTTGCGCCGCCAGCCGCTGGCACAGTTTCGCTCCGCGCTGGAGTCGCTCCCCGGTGCGGCGCAAGCCCTGTTGCACGATCTGGCCACGGGCTACCGGCAGCAAACCGAACTGGCTGTCAGCCGCTTGGCACAGGACGCCGAGGCGCGCTGCGCCCAGTGGTTGCTGCGCCATGCCCAGAACGATGCCAGCGGCACGATGAGCGTCACCTTGCACCAGCGCAAGCGGCTGATCGCAGCCCAACTGGGCATCGCGCCCGAAACCTTCTCGCGGGTGCTGCGCAGCCTGCGCGAGCATGGGCTGATCCTCGGGTCGGGCAACGTACTCAAGCTGCCCGAGCCGCGCGCGCTGCAACTGGTCGCCGGCGGCTAGTCGCCTGCTCCCTCTCAGGGTTTTCATAGTCCGCGTTTGCGGGTTCTACCCAAGCGCCTGCCATGGCAGCGCTGCGTATATTGATCGCCAGCCATGTCCGCGATCACGTTTTCGTTCTTTCCTTCTATCGGCACCCCTTCGTTTGCGTGCCTCGGACCATGAACGGGCGCACCCCACTGCAGGGCTTTGCGCTGCCCGGGTCGTTGGCTTTGCGCCTTGCGGCACTGCTGATGGGGGCCGCATTGGTGGCCGGAGCCGCCTCAGGCTGGATTGCCACACGGGCTGCTGCCGACGAAGCGCTGCAGCGCGTGATGCGCCAGCAGAGCGATGAGGTGCAGACGCTGGCACGCGTTCTGGCGAGCAAAATCGAGCAAAGTCAGAAGGTGCTGCGCACGGTGGCCGCAGGAATTACGCCCCAGATGCTTGAGGCGCCGTCCTCGCTGGAGTGGCTCTTGCAGCAAGGCCTGCCAGCGGTGCAGTTTTTTGACGCCATGCAGGTCGCGCGGGCCGATGGCACGCTCAGGGTGAACCTGCAGTATGGCGTGCAGGGCGAGGCGGCGGCGCTGGAGCCGTCCGAGCGCGAAGCCTTGCGGCGCACCCTGATGGACGGCAAGCCCATCGTCTCCGAGCTGGTCGGCAGCCGGACGGGCGATGCGCGCGTCATGTTCACGCAGCCGCTGCATGGGGCGGACGGATCGCTTACCGGTGTTGTGGCGGGGGCGCTGCGCCTGCAATCGCAAGGCCTGCTGCCCGCATCCATGGCGCCGCCGGAGCAGTCGGGTTCGCGTCTGGTCGTGTTTGCAAGCGACGGGACGATTCTTTCCCATCCCGATCCCCGCCGCGTACTGGGAAAGATCAGCGACGAGCCGGGCTTGGCACAGGCCTATAAAGCCTGGTCTGCAAAGAATGAGGCGGCTGCCGTGCCGGGTCGCACCGAAGTCGTTCCCGGCTTCGTCGTCAGTCTGGCCCAGATGCCGCTCCCCCAGTGGACAGTGGCCCGTGTCAGCGAAGTCCAGGCTTTGCTTGCGCCGCTGGAGGGTACGCAGCGCCGGGCCTGGTGGCTGGCGGTGCTGGCGGTGGGCCTGACCGCATTGCTGGGGGCTTTGCTCAGTCTCTGGCAGATGCAACCGCTGGCGCGGCTGCGCGAGCGGGCATGGGGTTTGGCGCAGCAGGGAGATTTTGAGGATTCGATCGCGCCCGCGCCCATTCTGGGTGATGAAGTTGGCGCGCTGACGCAGCTTCTTGACAGCCTGGTGTCGGAGCGAAGCGGTCAGGCGCTGCGTGACAGCGCGTTGACGGGCAGCCTGCAGGCCATTCTGGACCATGCCCCAGTGGGCATCGTCATCACGCGCGCAGCCCGCCTGAGCATGCTCGGGCGCCAGGCAGCGCAAATGCTGGGCTACAACACCGACGAACTCCTTGGCCAGCCGGTGCGCGCGCTGTATGCGTCGGACGCGGCCTGGGCCCAGGGAGAGGAGCGGGCCCGGGCGGCGTTCGCCGCTCACGGCGCCTTTGACGGTGACCTGTGCTTCGCACGCAAGGACGGCAGCCCCGTCTGGGCACGGGTGCAG
>JBATPF010000011.1:0-15782 GCA_049291355.1 Giesbergeria sp. | reverse complement strand
ACTACACACCGGGCGGCATCAAGGCGTTCGATGCGCAAACGCTTGCACTGGTGGCCGATGTGCCCGCCGAGTACGCACTGGGAAAACTCTCGCGCGTGGTGGGCCTCGTGGACCTGCCCGGCCAGCGCTTTGCCTACAGCCTGTTCGATGCCAATGAGATTCGCATCACCGATTTTTCCGACCCTGCGCACCCGCACACCACGCGCATCCCGAACATCGGGCGCCAGCCCTACGACGCCCTGGTCACGCCCAATGGCCGGCACTACATCGCCGGCCTGTTTGGCGAGGACGGACTGGCGCTGGTGGACCTGTGGCAGGAGCCCCCAAAAGTGCGGCGCATCCTGGACGGCTATGGCCGCGGTGAACAGGCGCTTCCGGTCTACAAAATGCCGCATCTGCGCGGGTGGGCCGTGGCCGGCCGGCGCGCCTACCTGCCCGCGATTGGCCGCCACGAGGTGCTGGTGGTGGACACCGAAAGCTGGCAAGAGGTGGGTCGCATCCCGGTCGCAGGCCAGCCGGTGTTCGTCATGGCGCAACCCGACGGGCGTCAGGTGTGGGTGAACTTTGCCGTACCCGACTACCACCGCGTGCAGGTCATCGACACCACCACGCAAAGCATCGTGCGCACACTGGAGCCCGGCAAGGCGGTGCTGCACATGGAGTTCACGCCGCGCGGCGAATCGGTATGGATCAGCTCGCGCGATGCCAACCGGGTGAGCGTGATCGACACCCACAGTTTCGCCACCCAGGCCGTGCTGGAGGTCGATTCCCCCAGCGGGATTTTCTTCACTTCACGCGCCGCCCGTCTCGGGTTCTGAGTGCGCAGCCACATGCCCTCTTTGCTCCCCGCCACCGATCCGCTGGTGCTGGCGCTGCTCAACCCCTGGCAGCGCGGATTTCCGCTGGTGCGCGCGCCTTTTGCGCAGATCGGCGCCGCCGCCCATCTGAGTGAAACGCAGGTGATCGACGGCTACCGCCGCCTGCAGACAGGCGGAGCGCTCAGCCGCATCGGCGGTGTGTTTGCCGGGGGCGCGGGCGGCGCAGCCTTGCTCGCGGCCATGGCCGTTCCGCCTGCGCGGCTGGAAGAGGTCGCCGCCACCGTGTCGCAGCACCCTGGCGTCAACCACAATTACCAGCGCGAGCACACCCACAACCTGTGGTTCGTGATGACGGGCGCGGACCGGCCCGCCGTCCAGCTCGCCATGCAGAGCCTGGAAGCTGCCACCGGCCTGCTCGCGCTGCAACTGCCCATGCTGCGCGCCTACCGCATCGATCTGGGCTTTGATTTGCGCTCAAACACCGCCGCCCACGCCATGCCCGAAGCGGCTACAGCCACGCCCGTGGCACCGGTCGACCGGCCGCTGGCCGCGCTGCTGGAAGCCGGGATTCCCTTGACGCCCCGCCCCTTCGACGACTGGGCGCATGCGTTGGGCCGCACGCCCGAGGCGGTTCTGCTCACGCTGCAGCAATGGCTGGACCAAGGCACGCTGCGGCGCATGGGCGCCATCGTGCGACACCACGAACTGGGCTTTGGCGCCAATGCCATGACAGTGTTTGACATCCCCGACGTGGCCGTCGACGCCTTGGGCGAAGCCCTGGCGCGCGAACCCGGCGTGACCTTGGCCTACCGGCGCGAGCGGGCCGAGGGCTGGCCCTACAACCTGTACTGCATGGTGCACGGCCGCGACCGCGCAGCGGTGCTGGAGGTGATTGCACGCGCAATCGGCACCACCGGTTTGGCGCATTACCCGCACGAGGTGCTGTTCTCGTGCCGCCGCTTCAAGCAGACTGGCCCCCGGCGTTTTCGTGCACTGCCCGAAACGGCGGTTCAGAACGCCACCACAACGCCGGAGGTGCTCGATGCTGTCGCCGGATGACGGCCGCCTGCTGGAACGCCTGCATGGCGAGCTGCCGCTGACCGAGCGGCCCTTTGCCGATGTGGCTGGCGAGTTTGGCTGGACCGAGGAGTACGTGATCGGGCGGCTCTCGGCCCTGCTGGAGAGCGGCATGCTCACCCGCTTTGGCCCCCTGTACCAGATCGAGCGCGCGGGCGGCCTGTTCGTGCTCGCCGCCATGGCTGTGCCCGAGGAACGCTTCGATGCGGTGGCCGCCCAGGTCAACGCATTGAGCGAAGTCGCGCACAACTACCGGCGCACCCACGCGCTCAACATGTGGTTCGTCATTGGCACGGAAACCCCGGCGCAGGCGCAGGCAGCCATCGAACGCATCGAGGCAGACACGGGCTTGCCTGTGCTGGCCTTTCCGAAAGAGCGCGAGTTCTTCGTGGAACTCAAACTCCCCCTGACGAGCGGAGCCCACCATGGCGCTTGACGACTTCGACCGCGCCCTTATCGCGGCCACCCAGGGTGGCCTGCCGCTGGTACCGCGCCCCTACGACGCCGTGGGCGAGCGCCTGGGAGTTTCGGGCCAGCAGGTACGCGAGCGGCTGGCGCAAATGCTGGAAACCGGCCTGGTCCGCCGCATTGGCGCCGTACCCAACCACTACCGACTGGGCTTCACGGCCAATGGCATGAGCGTGTGGAACGTGGACGACGCCCAGGTCGATGCCTTGGGCGAGCGCATCGGCCAGTTGCCTGGCGTGAGCCACTGCTACCGCCGCCCGCGCCGCCTGCCTGCCTGGCCGTACAACCTGTTTGCCATGCTGCATGGCCGCACGCGCGCCGAGGTCGAACACCAGGCCGTGCAAGTGCAGCAGCTCCTGGGCGAGGCCTGCACGGGGCACGACATTCTTTACTCCACGGCGATCCTGAAAAAAACCGGATTGCGACTCAAGGAAAGCTGAACCATGTTCCGCATCAGCCAATACATGCGCGAGCTCGCGCACGCAGAGAAAACCGGCCAGTACCCCGAGGCCGCCTTCGCGCGGCGCGGCAGCGGCGGCGCGCCCGGTCCGGTCGTCATCTGGAACCTGATCCGCCGTTGCAACCTGACCTGCAAGCACTGCTACGCGCTCTCGGCCGACCACGACTACGAGGGGGAGCTCTCGACCAGCGAAGTCTTCGGCGTGATGGACGACCTCAAGAACTACCGCGTTCCTGTGCTCATCCTGTCGGGCGGCGAGCCTTTGATGCGGCCCGACATTTTCGAGATTGCCGAGCACGCCAAGGCGATGAAGTTCTACACGGGCCTGTCGACCAACGGCACGCTGATCGACGAAGCCATGGCCGACCGCGTGGCCGCCACCGGTTTTGACTACGTCGGCATCAGCCTCGATGGCCTGCAACCGACGCACGACAAATTTCGCCGGCTCGACGGCGCCTTTGAGCGCAGCCTGGCCGCCGTGCGCCACCTGCACGCGCGCGGCGTGAAGGTGGGGCTGCGCTTCACCATGACCGCCATGAACGCGCACGACCTGCAGCCGCTGCTTGATTTGATGCGGACTGAGGACTGCGACAAGTTCTATTTCTCGCACCTCAACTACGCCGGGCGCGGCAACATCCACCGCGGCAAGGACGCGCAGTTCCAGGCCACACGCGATGCGCTGGATTTGCTTTTTGAACGTGCCTGGCAATCGGCCCTGGAAGGCCGCACCGAGGACTACGTGACCGGCAACAACGACGCCGATGGCCCCTATCTGCTGCAGTGGGTGCGCGCGCGCATGCCGCAGTGGGAGGCGCCGCTGCGCGAGCGCCTGGTCGCCTGGGGCGGCAATTCGAGCGGCGTGAACGTGGCCAACATCGACAACCTGGGCACCGTGCACCCCGACACCATGTGGTGGCACCACGACCTGGGCAACGTGCGCCAGCGGCCGTTCTCGGCCATCTGGTCCGACACCTCCGAGCCGCTCATGGCTGGCCTCAAGGCGCAACCGCGTCCCGTGGGCGGGCGCTGCGCGCAGTGCCACTACTTTGACGTGTGCGGCGGCAACACCCGCGTGCGCGCCCAGCAGCTCACCGGTGACGCCTGGGCTGAAGACCCGGGCTGCTATCTGCGCGACGACGAGATCGGGCTCGCAGCGGGCAGCGATGCCAGCCGCGTCGCCGTGACTCCGTTTCGCAATGCACGCGCAACGATCCGCATCGTCGCCGGAGAAACCCATGCCTGACAACACCCTCGCCCGCATCGCTCCCTGGCTGCTCGCCGCAGGCCTGTTGTGGATGGGCCAGAGCCTGGCGCGCGCCGAAGGAGCCGATGCCGCCAGACTCTACCAGCAGCACTGCGCCGCCTGCCACGGCAGCACGCGCACCGGCGGGATGGGGCCAGCGCTGCTACCCGAAAGCCTGGAGCGCCTGCGCAAGAAAGATGCGCTGGACGTGGTGCAGCATGGCCGCGCCGCCACCCAAATGGCGGGCTTTGCGCAGCAGCTCCTGCCGGAAGAGATCAACGCCGTGGTGGACTGGATCTACCAGCCCGTCGTCCCTGCGCCCACCTGGCGTGACGCCGACATTCGCGCCTCACGCGTCGAGACGCCTGGCGCCAAAGACCTGCCTGCCAAGCCCCAATGGAGCGCCGACCCGATGAACCTGTTCGTCGTGGTCGAAGCGGGTGACCACCATGTGTCCCTCGTCGATGGCGACCGCTTCGAAGTGATCCACAGGTTCCCCAGCCGCTACGCCCTGCACGGCGGACCGAAATTCACGCCCGACGGCCGCTTTGTCTATTTCGGCTCGCGCGACGGCTGGATCACCAAGTACGACCTGTGGAACCTCACGGTGGTGGCCGAAGTGCGCGCCGGCCTGAACATGCGCAACGTGGCCGTCAGCGGCGACGGCCGCTACGTCATGGCGGCCAACTACCTGCCCAAAGACGTGGTGCTGTTCGATGCCGATCTGCAACTCATCAAGCACATCGATGCGAGCACCCTTGACGGCAAGCAGACCTCGCGCGTCTCGGCCGTGTACGACGCCGAGCCGCGCAAGAGTTTCGTTGTCGCACTCAAGGACATTCCGGAGCTCTGGGAGATCTCCTACGACGAAAAGGCCGGTCCCATCTACGACGGTCTGGTGCACGACTACAAGATGGGCGAAGCCATCGCCAAGCCGGGCTTTCTGAACCCGCGCCGTACGCCACTCGACGAGCCTCTGGACGACTTCTTCTTCGACCAGAGCTACAAGAACGTGCTGGGCTCCACGCGGCCCAAGCCCGGGGTGCAGGGTGCGCCCACAGCGCAGGTGGTCAACCTCGACGTGCGCCGCAAGATCGCCGAACTGCCGATTGCCGGCATGCCGCACCTGGGCTCGGGCATCACCTTTGCGTGGAACGGCACGACCGTGCTCGCCAGCCCCAACCTGAAGGACGGCACGATCGACGTGATCGACATGCACACCTGGAAGTTGGTCAAGGCCATACCCACGCCCGGCCCGGGCTTCTTCATCCGCAGCCACGAGAACACGCGCTACGCCTGGGCCGACTCCATGATGAGCCCGACAGCCAAGGACACGCTGACACTGATCGACAAGCAGACTTTGGAGCCCGTGGCGACTCTGCGCGAACCCGGCCACACCCTGGCCCACACCGAGTTCACCAAAGACGGCCGCTACGCGCTGGTGAGCGTGTGGGACATGGACGGCGCGCTCATCGTCTTTGACGCCAAGACGCTCAAGGAGGTCAAGCGCCTGCCCATGAAAAAACCTGTGGGCAAGTACAACGTATGGAACAAGATCACACGCTCGGAGGGCACGTCGCACTAAAGCCCAGCGAGGCTCGACGCACAGACTCTACAAATTCTTGTGCAAATTTATAGAGAAAATGGCCTCTAGCGCTTATCCCATATGCGTTGGCAGCTATTGATTCAGGAGTAATTCCTGACGATACCCAGAACCTGCAACTCCTCATCCGTGAACACCCGCGAGCGCGTGTGGAAGGCCTTGCCTTCCGGCCCTTCGAGCGAGAAGCTGCCGCCATGGCCCTCGATCACGTCCAGGATGAGTTGGGTATGTTTCCAGGTTTCGTACTGCGCGCGGCCGATGTAAAACGGGCAGCCGCCCACGTCGCCCAGGTACACATCGCCCGCGCCCATGGTGATCTCGCCGGGCAGGAAGCAATTGGCGGCGCTGTTGTCGCAGCAGCCTCCACTCTGGTGGAACATCAGGTCGGGCCCATGCTTGGCCTGGAGAAATGCGACGAGTTCCAGCGCGGCGGGCGTGGCAATGACTTTGTCGACCATGGGAATCTCCGGTTTTGCAAACACCAGTGGCAAAGTTGGAACAACGAGCAAGCAGCAGCGCGTCCAGCGGCCCACAAACCGTTCCTGGCTAAGCGCTTCGCCGCAGACAGTCGCAACGCCGCGGCAAGGCGAAGCAACGAGGCTCCCACGAACCCACAACGGCGCTGCCAGCGGTCCACAAACCGTTCCTGGCTAGGCGCTTCGCCGCAGACAGTGGCAACGCCACGGCAAGGCGAAGCAACAACGCCAGGGACGGTTTTTGGACCGCCACCCCCCATCAGAAGAAGCCGAGTTTGGATTCGCTGTAGCTCACCAGAAGATTTTTGGTCTGCTGGTAATGGTCGAGCATCATCTTGTGCGTCTCGCGCCCGATGCCCGACTCCTTGTAGCCACCAAACGCTGCATGTGCGGGGTAGGCGTGGTAGCAGTTGGTCCACACACGACCCGCCTTGATGGCGCGGCCCATGCGGTAGGCCACGTTGCCGTTGCGGCTCCACACGCCAGCGCCCAGGCCGTAGAGCGTGTCGTTGGCAATGGCCAGGGCTTCCGCTTCGTCCTTGAAGGTGGTCACCGCCAGCACGGGGCCGAAGATTTCTTCCTGGAAAATGCGCATCTTGTTGTGGCCCTTGAACAGCGTGGGCTGCACGTAGTAGCCGCCCTCCAGGTCACCGCCCAAGTGGGCCTGGCCACCGCCCGCCAGCACTTCAGCACCTTCCTGCTTGCCCAAATCCAAGTACGACAGGATTTTGGTCAGCTGCTCTTTGCTGGCCTGTGCGCCCATCATGCTGTCGGTGTCCAGCGGGTTCATGTGCTGGATGGCGGCGACCCGCTTCAAGACACGTTCCATGAATTGGTCGTAGATGCTTTCCTGGATCAGTGCACGCGATGGGCAGGTGCAGACCTCGCCCTGGTTGAAGGCGAACAGCACCAGGCCCTCGACGGCCTTGTCGAGGAACGCGTCGTCCTTGTCCATGATGTCGGCAAAGAAGACGTTGGGCGACTTGCCACCCAGCTCCAGCGTGGCGGGAATCAGGTTGTTGGCGGCGGCCTGCGCAATCACGCGCCCGGTGGTGGTAGAGCCCGTGAAGGCAATCTTGGCAATGCGCTTGCTGGTGGCCAGTGGCATGCCGGCTTCGCGGCCGTAGCCGTTGACGATGTTGAGCACGCCGGGCGGCAGGATGTCGGCAATCAGCTCGGCCAAAATCAGAATGCTGACGGGGGTGCTCTCTGCGGGCTTAAGCACCACGCAGTTGCCGGCGCCAATGGCAGGAGCCAGTTTCCAGGCTGCCATCAAAATGGGGAAGTTCCAGGGAATGATCTGCCCCACCACGCCCAGAGGTTCCTGGATGTGGTACGCCACGGTGTTTTCGTCGATATTGCTCAATGCGCCTTCTTGCGCCCGTACACAGCCGGCAAAGTAGCGGAAATGGTCCACGGTGAGCGGGATGTCGGCGTTCAGCGTCTCGCGGATGGCCTTGCCGTTGTCCACGGTTTCCGCGTAGGCCAGCAGCTCCAGATTTTGCTCAATGCGGTCGGCAATTTTCAGCAAGATGTTGCCGCGCGTGGCGGCATCGGTCTTGCCCCAGGCGTCGGCGGCGGCATGGGCGGCGTCGAGCGCCAGCTCAATGTCTTCGGCGGTGGAGCGGGCCACCTGCGTATAGACCTTGCCGCTGATGGGTGTCACCACGTCAAAGTACTGGCCTTTGACAGGGGCGACGAACTTGCCACCGATAAAGTTGTTGTACTGGGGTTTGTAGGCGATTTTGGCGCCGGCGGCGCCAGGGGCTGCGTAAACGGTCATGGGTTTGTCTCCAGGTGGAATGTCGATCCAGCCACCCCACTTGGACAGCCAGACGACAGGAACCACTCACAAACCGTGCCAGGCCCATGGCACGCGTAGGCTATTGATTTATATAACTCTTTCACTTTATGGGGCAGGCCGATGGAAGCGCTCCGCCCGCCGCAACGCTCCATCCTGAGACAAGTGTCACGAAATGGATCACTTGGACCGATCTGCTGCGTCCTTCTCTTGCGTGCCCTTGCAGCCACGCCCATACTGGGACACAACCGGGCACGATAGTCCCGGACAGGATAGTCCCGGGCAGGCTAGCCCTCGGCGAAGGAGACCGTTCGTGCAATCGAATTCCGCCCCCCTGGCCTTGCGACAGGCCAGGCAGCACCTGCTTGAATTTGGCCAATGCCCCAGTGGCCTGGTCAACGAGCGGCTCGCGCGTTCGTGGTCGCGCAGCATGGCTGCAGGGCTGGCCCCGGATGCGCGCGTACGGCCACCTGACCCCGTCAGCAATGGCAGCCTGCGTCGCGCCCTGAGCGCCAGCCATGTGCTGCTGGCGCATTCGCGCCCCATCATGGAATACGTGTTTGATCAGGTGCGCCACAGCCAGAGCGTGGTGGTGCTGGCCGACCCCCGGGGCATGCTGATGCACACCCTGGGCGACGAACACTTTGCCGACAAGGCTGCGCGCGTGGCCTTGTCGTGCGGTGCGTCTTGGCACGAAGAGCATCGCGGCACCAACGCCATTGGCACGGCGCTGGTCGAGGGCGGCGCCGTGCAGATCCATGGCTCAGAGCATTTCCTGGAGCGCAACGGCTTCCTCACCTGCGCCGCCTCGCCCATTGTGTCGGCCACGGGCGAGATGCTGGGCATTCTGGATATTTCCAGTGACCACCGCAGCAGCCACGCGCACGCGCACACGCTGGGCCTGGTCAGCACGGCGGCCCGCATGATCGAGAACCGCTTGATCGCAACGGCCTGCAAGCGCGACATCCGCCTGCATCTGCACCCGCAATCCGAAGGGATTGGCAGTGTCGCCGAAGGCATCGTCGCGGTGTCGGGCGACGGCTGGATCATTGGCGCCAACCGCGCCGCTCTTGCGCAGCTGGGCCTGCAGATGGGGGACATTGGCGGGGCGCAGCTCGAACACGTGCTCGACGTCCGCCTGGAGCAACTTCTCTCCCACCACCAGCGCCGTCCCCTGCAACCCCAGATGCTGCGCCTGCACAGCGGCGCCGTGCTGTTTGCACAAGTGCAAGTGGATGCGGCTGCATGGCCCAGCCCCGCCTTGGCGGTGCGCGCCCGCGCTGGCGCCGTGCCGGCTGCCGACGATGCACTGGCGCGCCTGGATACCGGCGATGCACGCTCGCGCGCTGCAGCAGACAAGGCCCGCCGCGTGCTTGGCAAACCCATTGCGGTGCTGATTCAGGGCGAGTGCGGCGTTGGCAAGGAAGTCTTTGCCCGCGCCATGCACGCCAGCGGACCCCGACGCGACGCGCCCTTTGTAGCCATCAACTGCGGCGCCATCCCCGAAACCCTGATTGAAGCCGAGCTGTTTGGCTATGTGGCAGGCGCCTTCACCGGCGCACGCAAGGAAGGCAGCCTCGGGCGCCTGCGCGAAGCCCACGGCGGAACCCTGTTTCTCGATGAGATCGGCGACATGCCACTGCCCATGCAAACGCGCTTGCTGCGCGTCCTGCAAGAGCGCACCGTGACGCCCGTGGGAAGCGGCAGCAGCGTGCCAGTGGACTTTGCCCTGGTGTGCGCCACCCATTGCCGCCTGCTGGAGGCCGCTGAGCAAGGCCGCTTTCGCCAGGACCTTTACTACCGCATCAACGGCCTGACGGTGCAGCTGCCCGCTCTTCGCGAACGCAGCGACTTTGACGCCCTGACCCAGCGGCTGCTGCAGGACCTCAATCCCCAGCGGGACCTGCAGCTGGCCCCCGAACTGCATGCACCACTGGCCACCTACCGCTGGCCCGGGAACCTGCGCCAGTTGGCCAGCGTGCTGCGCACCGCCTGCGCCATGCTGAACGACGACGAAGACACCCTCGACTGGCCACACATGCCCGATGACCTCATCGCCGCCCTGGCCCCCGAGTCGACAGAGCCTCCGGCGGCATGCGGCCCTGCCTTGGACGCGGCACGGCCCTCGGCGCTCCTCGAAACCCTGAACCTGCAGGACCTTTCGCACGCCGCCATCCAGCAAGCGCTGCAAAGTGCCCGCGGCAACGTCTCGCAGGCCGCGCGGCAGCTGGGCATCAGTCGCCAGACGATTTACCGCAAGCTCGATGGCAGCGCCAGCCGACAGCCTTCTTGACGGGCTGGTCTGCACCACCGCACCGCCGTTCCAGCACACGCCCATACGCGCCCTGCCCACCTGAGAACGTGAACCAATACATTCTCACGGAGCCACCGTAAAAATAATCCTGCAAATATCCGCTCTTGCATGGGCAGCAGTCTTTAAAAAAACCAATGAATATTGGGCTCTATCGCTTATTAGATAAGCGCTTTCAGCTACTGTTTTTGCAGTAGACGTCTGCCCTGCATACAGGCCATTGTGTGAATTCACTTGCAATGCTGCAGTGCAACAATCGCGCACCCTGATTTTTGGAGCCCCCCGCGTGGACGGTGCCAGTTCATCCAGTGATTTCCAGCGTGCCACCGTGGCAGCGTTTCTGGCCGACTGAGTCCCGCGCACGGGGCGCGGTCCAGCCTGCGACTGCTGCCCCTGGTTTTTGACATCCCGGCGCTGGCCAGTGCCCTTGCGATGCCACAGCTGAATCACTGATGCTTTGCTGCCCTGCGCAGGCCAGGCTTTGCATGCCTGTGTCCGCCGCCGTGCCAGAAGGCTGAGAATCCGCCCCACTGCGACGCTCCCGTGTCCTGGAAGAACGAAATGGCCCTGCAATTCTTCAAAGCCCGTTTTGCCCTGTTCCTGCGCAGCCGCCACACTCTGCGGCATTTTCGGCGGCGCCTGATGCTGGAGTCGCTCGATACGCACGGCCACGCCGTGGCTGTACCGCCAGCCATGACGCAGGCACTGCGTCAGGCCAGCAAGGACAGCACCGCAGCCTTGCTGGCGCGCGTCGGCAGCCAGGCGGGTGGGCTGACCGAGGCCGAGGCCGTAGAGATCCGCGCGCGCGTCGGCCCCAATGAGGTCGAGCATGAAAAGCCCCTGCCGGCCTGGCTGCACCTGTGGCACTGTTACCAGAACCCATTCAACCTGCTGCTGACGGCGCTGGCCGTCATCTCGTGGCTCACGGAAGACGCCAAAGCCACCGTCGTGATCGGCAGCATTGTCGTGTTGTCGACGCTGATGCGCTTTGTGCAGGAGGGCCGCTCACACCGCGCGGCCGAGCGGCTCAAAGCACTGGTCAGCAACACCGCCACGGTGCTGCGCCGCAGCGAAGCTGACGCAGCAGGCAGCGCCAGCGTGCAGCAAGAGCTTCCCATCGCTCAGCTCGTGCCAGGCGACCTGATCATTCTGTCGGCCGGCGACATGATCCCGGCCGACTGCCGCGTACTGGTGTCCAAGGACCTGTTCGTCAGCCAGGCGGCCATGACAGGCGAGTCGCTGCCGATCGAGAAGCATGCCGATGCGGCTGCCGCAGCCGGCAATTCCGAGAGCGTGCTGGACGCCGTCAACCTGGTGTTCATGGGCACCAACGTGGTCTCGGGCGCGGCCACAGCGCTGGTGCTGGCCACCGGCAACGGTACGTATTTCGGCACCATTGCCACGCGCGTCACCGCCACCGATCGCACGCCCACTGCCTTCCAGGCGGGCGTCAACAGCGTCAGCTGGCTACTGATCCGCTTTGCACTGGTCATGGTGCCCATCGTCTTCGTCATCAACGGTTACACCAAGGGCGACTGGGGCGAAGCCTTTCTGTTTGCGCTGTCGGTGGCGGTGGGTCTGACGCCCGAGATGCTGCCGATGATCGTCACCTCCACCCTGGCCAAGGGCGCCGTGCTGCTGTCGCGCAAGAAGGTGGTGGTCAAGCGGCTCGACGCGATCCAGAACTTTGGCGCCATGGATGTGCTGTGCACCGACAAGACCGGCACGCTGACGCAAGACAAGATCGTGCTGGAGCGCCACACCAATGTGTTTGGCACGCCGTCCGAAGAAGTGCTCAGGTTCGCCTTCCTCAACAGCCACTACCAGACCGGGCTGAAGAACCTGCTGGACCGCGCCGTGCTCGACCATGTGGAGCTGCAGACCGAGTTGCGCCTGGCGCAGGATTACCACAAGGTCGATGAGATTCCATTCGACTTCCAGCGGCGGCGCATGTCGGTGGTGGTGTCTGAGCGCGAGCACCACCACGAGCTGATCTGCAAAGGCGCCGTCGAGGAAATGCTGGCCATCTGCACCCATATCCAGGACGCCGATGGCCAGGTGCAGCCACTCGACGCAGCCATGCTGGCGCGCGTGCAGGAGGTGACCGGCGCGCTCAACCACGAGGGCCTGCGTGTGGTGGCCGTGGCGATGAAGGAAGTGCCGCCGCACAAGAGCGTGTACAGCATTGCCGACGAGTCCGACATGATTCTGGCCGGCTACATCGCCTTCCTCGATCCGCCGAAAGAATCCACCGCCCCCGCCCTGCGGGCGCTGGCCGCACATGGTGTGACCGTGAAGGTGCTGACTGGCGACAACGATCGGGTGGCCGCCAAAGTCTGCCGCGATGTGGGCTTGAGCGTCGACAGCGTGGTGCTGGGCGCGCAGATCGAAGACCTGGACGAGCCTGGCCTGCGCCTGCTGGTAGAGCAGCACAACCTGTTTGCCAAGCTCACGCCGCTGCACAAGGAGCGCATCGTGCGCGCGCTGCGCGCCAACGGCCACATCGTCGGTTTCATGGGCGACGGCATCAACGACGCGCCGGCGCTGCGCGCTGCCGACATCGGCATCAGCGTGGACAGCGCCGTCGACATTGCCAAGGAGGCCGCCGACATCATCCTGCTGGAAAAAAGCCTGATGGTGCTGGAGGAAGGCGTACTCGAAGGGCGCAAGACCTTCAGCAACATGCTGAAATACATTCGCATGACCGCCAGCTCGAACTTCGGCAACGTGTTCTCGGTGCTGGTGGCCAGTGCGTTTTTGCCGTTCCTCCCGATGCTGCCGCTGCAGTTGCTGGTGCAGAACCTGCTGTATGACATCTCGCAGATCGCCATTCCGTTCGACAACGTCGATGCAGAGCTGGTGCGCCTGCCGCTGCGCTGGAACCCGCAAGATCTGGGTCGCTTCATGGTGTTCTTCGGCCCCATCAGCTCGGTGTTCGATATCCTCACTTTTGCGCTGATGTGGTGGGTGTTCCAGGCCAACACGCTGGAGAACCAGACGCTGTTCCAGTCGGGCTGGTTCGTGGTCGGCCTGCTGACGCAGACCTTGATCGTGCACATGATCCGCACGCCCAAGCTGCCCTTCCTCCAGAGCCGCGCCGCCTGGCCGCTGATCGGCATGACGCTGCTGGTGATGGCCGTGGGCGTGTTTCTGCCCATGGGGCCGCTGGCCGACTATTTCAAGCTGCAACCATTGCCACTGCCCTTCTTTGGCTGGCTGGTTGCCATCTTGCTAGGCTATGCCACGCTGACCACGGCGCTCAAGCGCTTTTACATCCGCCGCTTTGGCTGGCAGTAAGGGGCGCGAGCGGAGCGCAGAAGTTCTGAGTCAAATAGGCCGCTAACGCTTACCCCGTAAGCGTTAGCTGATCACTTTTTGATAGTGTGACGTTGCACTCCCTCACGGCTGCAACGCCGGCAGCGCGCTGGGCACGGGCTCCACGCCCAGATTAATGGCTGCGTCGCGCGCAATGCGCCCGTCCACCAGTTCCACCAAGCGATCACAGCGCGCAGCCAGGCGCGGGTCGTGCGTGACGATGACAAAGCTGGTGCCGCGCTCGACGTGGATGCGGCGCAGCAGCGCAAACACCTCGGCGGACGATGCCGTATCGAGGTTGCCCGTGGGTTCGTCGGCCAGCACGAGCGGAGGCTCCAGCACCAGGGCCCGCGCAATCGCCACGCGCTGCTGCATGCCGCCCGAGAGCTCGCCGGGGCGCTTGTTCATGGCTGTGGCCAGTCCCACGGCTTCCAAGAGGCTGCGGGCGCGCTCGCGCTGGACGGTGCTGACATGGCCCTCGCCCATCAATGCCGGAAGGGTCACGTTCTCCAGCGCCGTAAACGCGGGCAGCAGATGGTGGAACTGAAAAACGAAACCCAGCGTGCTGCGCCGACGCCGCGTCAGCTCGGCATCCTGCAAGTCTTGCACCGCTTCGCCCTGCAGCCAGTAACGGCCCGACGTGGCGTGCTCCAGCAGACCCAAAATATTCAACAGCGTGCTCTTGCCCGAGCCCGACGGGCCCATGAGCGCAATGAATTCGCCCGGCACGACGCGCACATCGAGCCCATGCAGCACCTCGGCCTCGCTGGGCTGACCGATGTTGTAGCTCTTCTTGATGGCTTCGAGCACGATCAATGCGCTGGCGGACGATGAAGCGCTGGCCATGGATCAGATACGAATGGCCTGCGCTGGATCCAGCCGGGCGGCACTGCGCGCGGGTGCAATGGCCGCAAGGACGCCGCACACGGTGGCCACCAAGGCTACGCGCAGCGCGGTGGCCGGTGGCAGAGAAATACTGAACAAAGGCAGACCGTCCGAGCCGCGCACGAAATGGGTGAAGGCCCAGATCAGCGCCACGGCGAGCAACAAGCCGAGCAGCGAGCCCACCGCGCCCACCACCGCGCCCTGCACCAGAAACAGCCGCAGCACCTGGCCACGCGTGGCACCCATGGCGCGCAAGATGCCGATTTCGCGGCGCTTTTGCACGACGGACACCACCAGCACACTGGCAATGCCCAGCACCACCACCGCCAGCACCACAGCGCGGATGATGCCGGTGCTGACCGCCTGGGCATTGAGCGCCGACACCAACTGCGCATTGCTCTCCTGCCAGCTCTCGATCTTGTAGGGGTATTGCGCTCGCAAGGCTTCCGCCAGGCTTTGCGCCGCCCACACGTCGTCCAGTGTCAAATCCAGCCCGGTGGCGCCACCGGGCAGCGCCAGCAGGTTTTGCGCTGCACGCAGCGGCACGATCACGGTGCGCCGGTTCAGGTCGCGCACACCCAGGTCCACCAGCGCCGTTACGCGCAGCGATTCACTCGATGTGGTGGTCTGCACGGTGAGCCGGTCCCCCACGCGCACACCCAGGTCCTGCGCCAGCTCACGCCCGACGATGGCCTCACCCGGCTCCAGTCGCGCACTGCCACTGACCACCTTGGAACGCAGGCCAATCATCCGGTCGTAGCGCTCCAAGTCGACGCCCATCAGCGCAATCGACAGCACCGCCTCACCGCGCAGCGCGAGGCCCGCGCCCGAGACCATCGGCGAAACGCCGGCCACGTTGGGCAGCTTTTCCAAAAGCGGCAGCAGCGCTTGCCAGTTGGCGATCGAACGCGGGCGCTGGGCGCGCGGCTGGGTTTCTGTCAGCATTCTGGCGCCTTGCTGCGGGGGAGCCGCGGGCGTGACCACATCGTCGGGCGCGCGCACACTGATGTGTGCCTGCGCGCCCAAGGTTTTGGTCAGGGTGCTGTTTTGCAACCCGGAAATCAGTGCGGAGATGTAGGCAATGACGGCCACACCGGCGGCCACGCCAACGATGATGAGCACGGTCTGCATCCGCCCCTCCCGCAAAAAGCGCAGCGCTACGCGCAATTCGAAGCCGGGCCAGAGCATGGTGGTGGCCTTCGCCTAGCGACCCATGGCGTTGGCCATGGCGCCTCCTGCGTCTTCGGTGCGTGCGCCGTTGCCAGGACTGCCAGCGGCAGCGGGCGCCCAGGGCACCAGCCGGGCACGCACGCGCTGGCCGGGCT
>JBATPF010000010.1:0-8767 GCA_049291355.1 Giesbergeria sp. | reverse complement strand
CCGAGCAGGTCATGAGCGGCGCAATCATGATGGTGACCAGGCGCTCGCGCCAGTGCGTGATGGTGCGCGTGGCCATGATGCCGGGCACGGCGCAGGCAAAGCTCGAAAGCAGCGGAATGAACGAGCGGCCTGAGAGGCCCACCGTGCTCATGAGTCGGTCGAGCAGGAAGGCGGCGCGCGGCAGGTAGCCGGAATCTTCGAGCGCCAGGATGAAGAAAAAGAGAATCAGGATTTGCGGCAAGAACACCAGCACGCCGCCGACGCCGGCAATGATGCCGTCCACCAGCAGGCTGCGCAGCGGCCCCTCGGCCATGTGCGCCGACACCCACTGGCCGATGCCATCGACGGCGCCATTGATCGCGTCCATGGGCACCTGGGCCCAGCTGAACACCGCCTGGAACATGAGAAACAGGGTGGCGGCCAGCAGCACCATGCCCCACACCGGGTGCAAGACCACGCGGTCGATCGCGTCGTCGCGCCGCAGCAGGCCTTCGGGCTCCTGCACCGCCAGGCGCAGGATGCGCTGCACCTCGACCTGCGTCTGCAGCACCTGCTCCAGGCCGTGCGGCTGCCAGGGCAAGGGCCTGAGTTCAGCCACCGGCGTCCAGCCATCGAGAAAATGCAGCAGCTCGGCAGCACCGCCCTTCTGGATGCCCACGGTTTCCACCACCGGCATGCCCAGCTCGGCCTGTAGCGCTTCGCGGTCGATGCGAATCCCGGCGCGGCGGGCGGCGTCGCTCATGTTGAGCGCCAGCACCATGGGCAGGCCCATGGCCCGCGTCTCCAGCACCATGCGCAGGCCCAGTTGCAGCTTGGTGGCGTCGACCACGCAGACCAGCAGGTGCGGCGAGGCTTCGCCCGCGCGCTGGCCGGTGACGACGTCGCGCGTGACGGCTTCGTCGGCGCTGAGCGCATTGAGGCTGTAGGCGCCCGGCAGGTCGAGCACGCGCAAGCGCTTGCCCGAAGGGGTGACCAGCACGCCTTCTTTGCGATCGACGGTGACACCAGCGTAATTGGCCACCTTCTGGCGGCTGCCGGTGAGCAGATTGAACAGCGCCGTCTTGCCGCTGTTGGGGTGGCCCAGCAAGGCCAACTGGTCCGGCGCAAGGCCGGCCGGCACACCCGATGTGGAGGCGGTGGCGCTCACTGGGCGTCCCTCATTGCGCACCGGGCCGCAAAAGGGATGGGGGCGGCATTGCGCCCACGCGCACCAGCGCGGCTTCGCGTCGGCGCAGGGCAAAGGTGCTGCGCCCCACGCGCACGGCCAGCGGATCGCCGCCGCCTACCGCGCGGGCGACGACGCTGACGCGCTGGCCAGGGAGAAAACCAATTTCCACCAGGCGCAGCAAGAGATCCTGGTCTTCGTGCTCGGCGTCCATGTGCAGGCCGTGCACCCAGGCGTCGGTGCGCAGCGACAGATCGGCCAGGCTGCATTCGACGGCGGCGCGGGTGGCCGCATTGTTGGGAGGCATCTGGGTCACGGTGACTTTCCGAAAAGACAATAGGAATAGTTCTCATTTTACAAAGTTCCCCGCCACACAGGGCAAGATTTGTCCATGGCCTTGCCGGGCCATTGACCCGTGTTTGCGCTGGCGCAATTGGCGGGCACGCGGTTCGGGGCAGAGATTTGGCGAACTGTTGCATCCAGCCGACACCACGGCGGCGCCAGCGCGCTAACTTCGTGCCATGCCAAGCCCACGCGACAGACCACTCTGGGATATTTCCCCGCCCGTTGGCGCGCAGTAGCCCGTATTTCCGGGCGATACGCCCTACCAGCAGCATTGGAGCGCCACCATCGCGCCGGGCTGCCCGGTGAACGTGGGCGCCATCACGCTCTCGCCCCATGTCGGCGCACATGCCGACGCGCCCCTGCACTACGACGCAACGGGCGCGGCCATAGGCGCCGTGGCGCTGGGGCCTTTTCTGGGCCCCTGCCGCGTGATCCATGCGATCGACTGCGGCCCATTGATCGAATGGCGCCACCTTGCGCATGCGCTGACCGATCTGCCGCCGCGGGTGCTGGTGCGCACCTACGCCAGGGCGCCCACGCAGTGGGACGCGCAACTGGCTGCGTATGCGCCGGGCACCATCGAGCGTCTGGCCGACCTGGGCGTGCAGCTGGTGGGCATCGACACCGCCAGCATCGACCCGGCCGACAGCAAGACGTTGGAGAGCCACCAGGTGATCCGGCGCCGGGGCCTGCGGGTGCTGGAGAACCTGGTGCTGGATGAGGTGCCGGAGGGGGATTACGAGTTGATTGCGCTGCCGCTCAGGCTGGTGAGTGCGGATGCTTCGCCGGTGCGGGCGGTGTTGCGGGCGTTGGTTTGAAATTTTCAAGCTTTTTTGGCCTCTAGCGCTTGATGCATAAGCGTAAGCAGCTATCAAAATGAGAGTGTTTTTAGATATGACCACCTTGCAAGACTGCCGCGCCCTGGATGCGCAAGACCCGCTGCGCAGCCTGCGTGCGCATTTCACGCTGCCGGGCGGCGTCATTTACCTGGACGGCAATTCGCTGGGCGTCGCGCCCAAAGCCGCTGCCGCCCGCGTGGCCGAGGTGGTGGAACAGGAATGGGCGCAGGGCCTGATCCGCTCGTGGAACGACGCCGGCTGGGTCGATCTGCCGCAGCGCCTGGGCGACCAGCTTGCGCCGCTGATTGGCGCAGGGCCGGGCGAAGTGGTGTGCACCGACACCACCTCCATCAACCTCTACAAGGTGCTGAGCGCGGCGCTCAACATCGTCCGGGCCGACGCGCCGGGCGCCGATGCGCCGGCGCGCAGCAAGCTGCTCAGCGAGCGCAGCAACTTCCCTACCGACCTCTACATTGCCGAAGGCCTGTGCCGCGACTGCGGCCTGGAGCTGGTGCTGCTCGAACCCGAGGACATCGCCGCCGCCCTGCAGGACGACGTGGCGGTGCTGATGCTTACGCATGTGAACTACCGCACCGGCGCCATGCACGACATGGCTGCCATCACCGCCGCGGCGCATGCGCGCGGCATTGTGTGCGTGTGGGACCTGGCGCACAGCGCCGGCGCCGTGCCGGTGGATTTGCACGGTGCGGACGCCGACTTCGAGGAATGGAGAGCGTCGAAATCTGCCGATTTCGCCGTGGGCTGCGGCTACAAATACCTGAACGGCGGGCCGGGCGCGCCGGCCTTTGTGTGGGTGCATCCGCGCCATACCGACCGATTCTGGCAACCGCTCTCGGGTTGGTTTGGCCACGCCGCGCCGTTTGCCTTCACGAGCGACTACCAGCCCGCGCCGGGCATCCGCCGGTACCTCTGCGGCACGCAGCCCATCCTGAGCCTGTCGGCGCTGCAATGCGGGCTGGATGTGTTTGACGCCGCGCAAAGCTTGGGCGGCATGGCGGCGCTGCGGGCCAAGTCGCTGGCGCTGACGGATTTGTTCATTGCGCTGGTGGAAGCGCGCTGCGCCGGGCACGGGCTGGGCCTGGCCACGCCGCGCGCCCATGCCGCACGCGGATCGCAGGTCTGCCTGACCAGAAACGAGGGCGCCTACGCCATCGTGCAGGCGCTGATTGCGCGCGGCGTGATTGGCGATTTCAGAAAAGGCGACGGCGCGCGCCACCAAGACATTCTGCGCTTTGGCTTCACGCCCCTGTACCTGGGTTTTGAAGACGTCTGGCACGCCGTGGAGCACCTGCGCCAGGTGCTGGAAACCGCCGAATGGCAGCGCCCGGAATTCAATCAAATCAACGCGGTGACTTAAATGACTTCATGCCCCTTCTCCACGGGCGGCGCCTCGGGTGCCGCGCCAGCCGCCGACGCTGCAGGTGCCACGCCCGAATCCATCGTTCACGCCGAGCATGCCCAGCTCGACTTTCAGGGGCGCATGGGCTATGGCGACTACCTGCAGCTCGACGCCATCCTGGGCGCGCAAAAGCCGCTCTCGCCGGCGCACGACGAGATGCTGTTCATCGTCCAGCACCAGACCAGCGAGCTGTGGATGAAGCTGATGCTGCACGAGCTCTCCGCAGCCATTCGCCACATCGCGCAGGACGAGCTGCCGCCGGCTTTCAAAAAGCTGGCGCGCGTGTCCAAAATTCTGGAGCAGCTGGTGCACGCCTGGGACGTGCTGGCCACCATGACGCCGCCCGAATACACCGCCATTCGCCCCTACCTGGGCCAGTCGAGCGGCTTTCAGAGCTACCAGTACCGCTGCATCGAGTTTGCGCTGGGCAACAAGAACGCCGCCATGCTCCAACCGCACGCGCACCACGCCGATCGCCTCGCCCAGGTGCAATCGGCCTACCAGGCGCCGTCGCTCTACGACGAATGCCTGCGTCTGCTGGCGCGGCGCGGCATTGCGGTGCCGGCGAGCCACGTGGAGCGCGACTGGACGCAGCCCTACGTCAGCGACGCCGCCGTCGAGCAGGCCTGGCTCACGGTCTACCGCCAGCCCGAGCAACACTGGGACCTGTACCAGCTGGGCGAGGAGCTGACCGACCTGGAAGACGCTTTCCGACTCTGGCGCTTTCGCCATGTAACCACGGTGGAACGCATCATCGGCTTCAAGCGCGGCACCGGCGGCACGGGGGGCGTGAGCTATTTGCGCAAGATGCTGGACGTGGTGCTGTTTCCCGAAATCTGGGCGCTGCGGACCGATCTTTAGGCGCGGCATGCCGGCTGCGCCGCTCGCGCTCGCGACAGCCGCCAACCCAGTGTGCGTGTAGGCTGCTTCCATGCCGCAACCGCACAGCCGACAGCCCGACGACACAGAGCCCGCGCCGCCCACCTCAGCCACGCTCTGGTTCATGCTGCTCGCGCTGCTCTCGGCCTTTGCGCTGAGCCAGGCATACCGCACCGTCACCGCCATCATGGCCACCGGCCTGCAGAACGATTTTGGTCTGACCCCGGCGTCGCTGGGCGCGTTTGCCGGACTGTTTGGCCTGTCGTTTGGCGTGACGCAGTTTTTCATGGGCATCGGCATGGATGTGGTCGGTCTGCGCCGCACCGTGCTGAGCGCGTTTCCGCTGACCATCGTGGGCGCGGCGCTCTCGGCCCGGGCGCCCGACTATCCGTGGCTGATGCTGGGGCAGTTGCTGATTGGCGTGGGCTGCGCACCGGCGTTTCTGGCGTGCACCGTGTTTATTTCTCGGCACTTCCCCCATGCGCGCTTTGCGTTCGTGTCGGGCGTTGCCATGGGCGTGGGCGGGCTGGGGCTGCTGTTTACGGGCACGCCGCTGGCCTGGCTGGTGCAGCGCGCGGGTTGGCGCAGCGGGTTTGTGCTGCTGGCGGTGCTGTCGGCGCTGGCCTGGCTGCTGATCTGGCGCCGCGTGCATGAGCCCGCCCTCGCCGGGCCGGCGCCGGAACGTGAGCACTGGAGCACGGCGGTGCGCCGCTTTGGCGCGCTGTTTGTGCTGCCGCACACCCTGGGTATCCTGCTGGTGGGGATGGTGGCCTACGCCTCGTTTCTGGCGCTGCGCGGCCTGTGGATCGGACCGATGCTGATCGAGCGCTACGGCTTCACCCTGGTGGACGCGGGAAACATGGCGGTGGCGATGTCGCTGATTTCGCTCTTCAGCCCGGCCCTGTTTGGCCGCATTGACCCCGGGCCGACGCGCAGGCGCCGCTGGGTGGTGAATTTTTCGCTCGGTATCTCGGTGCTGTACCTGGGCGTGGGCCTGGCTCACAACGCGGTGCTGAACCTGGCGCTGGTGCTGGCCATCTCGGTGCTCTCGGGATATGGGGTGCTGCTGTATTCCGATGTGCGCTCGTCCTACCCACCGGACCTGACCGGCCGGGCGCTGTCGCTCTACACCATGGCCATGTTTCTGGGCGTGGCGCTGATGCAGTCGCTCACGGGATGGGTGGCCGGCTGGGCGCAAGTCCACGGGGTCGAGCCCTACCGCGCCGTGATGACCACGATTGCCGCAGCGCTGGCGCTGGGCTCGACGGCGTTTCGCTACCTGCCGGAGTCGCCGCTGCTGCACCCGCAGAATTCGGAGCCGACGAAAAATTAGTATGAAAATGGGCTCTAGCGCTTATCTGCACTGCGTAGATTGCTATTGAAACAAGAGTAATACCGCCGCGACAGCACGGGCAAGAGCTAGCGTGTAGGCTTCAAGGCAGCACCCGCATGTCCACTCCCCAGACACCCCCTTTGCCGCCGCAAGACGCTTGCCCACCTGCTCCGGCGCATGCACCGGACGCACCTTTGCAGGCCGCGCCTTTGCAGGCAGCACCTTTGCTGGCCGCACCTTTGCAGGCCGCACCTTTGCAGGCCGCACGCTGGGTGATGCTGCTGGCGCTGATTGCGGGGTTTTCGCTGAGTCAGGCGTTTCGCACTGTGACCGCCATCATCGCCACCGGGCTGCAGGGCGAATTTGGCCTCTCGCCGCAAGCCTTGGGGCTGTTTGCCGGCGCCTTTGCATTTGCCTTTGGCGGCATGCAGATGTTCATGGGCATCGGCATCGACCTGTATGGCGTGCGGCGCACGGTGCTGGCGGCGTCCCCGCTGACCATTGTGGGCGCGCTGCTGTCGGCCCTGGCGCCGGGCTATGGCGCGGTGCTGCTGGGCCAGGTGCTGATCGGCCTGGGCTGCGCGCCGGCGTTTTTGGTGTGCACCGTGTTTGTTGCGCGCTATTTCGAACCCCGGCAATTTTCCTTCGTCTCGGGCCTGGCCATGGGTCTGGGCGGCCTGGGCATGCTGTTTACCGGCACGCCGCTCGCGTGGCTGGTGGCAGAGTGGTCCTGGCGCGCGGGTTTTCTGGTGCTGGCGGGCCTGGCATTGCTGGCCTGGCTGCTGATTGCCTGGCTGGTGCACGAACCCGAGGGCGCGGGGCACGGTGCGCCGCCGGGCGAATCGGTGGGCGTGGCCGTGCGCAGCTACGGCGCGCTGTTTTTGCTGCCGCACACCGTGGGCATTCTGCTGCTGGCGCTGGTGACCTACGCCGGCTTCCTCACGCTGCGCGGCCTGTGGCTGGGGCCGGTGCTGATTGAGCGGCACCATTTCAGCCTGGTCGCCAGCGGCAACGTGGCGCTGCTGGTGTCCTTGATCTCCTTGATGGGCCCGGCCTTGTTTGGGCGGGCCGACCCTGGCCCGAAACGCCGCCGCGGCTGGATCATTGGGTTTACGTTGCTGGTGGGCGCCATCTTCGCCGCCATGGCGCTGGTGCAGCACAGCTGGGTGGACGTGGGCGGCGCGCTGCTGGTCGGCTTCTTGTCGGGCTACATCGTGCTGCAGTACGCCGACGTGCGCTCGGCCTACCCACCCGCGCTGACCGGGCGGGCCATGGCTGTGTTCACCATGGCCATGTTCCTGGGCGTGGCGCTGGCGCAGTGGCTGACCGGCGTGGCAGCTGCCGTGGCACAAGACCACGGCGTGGAGCCGTACCGGGCAGTGTTCGGGCTGCTTTCGGCGCTGCTGGTGGCCGGCGCGTTGGCGTTCTGGCTATTGCCGGCGCCAGCGGGCACACGGGCCTGAAGCGCCGCCCGGCAGGCCTGGCGGCCGGGGCAATCCCGCTACGATCTGGCCCTCTGCTTGATTCCCCCACCCGCCCGCCCATCCCTATGCGCCAAGCCATCCTGAACCTCGAAGAATCCAAAATCCGTGAAGTGGCCAATGCCGGCATGGGGCGCGGCGACGTGCTGCCCTTCTGGTTCGGCGAAAGCGACGAGGGCACGCCGGAGGCGGTGCGCGCGGCGGCCATTGCTTCGCTGCAAGCGGGCGAAACCTTTTATTCGCACAACCTGGGGCTGCCCGAATTGCGCCAGGCGGTGGCCGACTACGCCAGCCTGCTGCACGGCCCGGTGGCAGTAGAGCGCATCGCCATCACCTCGGGCGGCGTCAACGCGCTCATGCTGGCAATGCAGGCGCTGATCGACGCGGGCGACGAGGTGGTGGCCGTCACCCCGGTGTGGCCCAACCTGACGGCGCAGCCGGTGATTTTGGGCGCACGCCTGCGCTGCGTGGCGCTGCAACCCCAGGCGGACGGCGCCTGGACGCTGGATTTGCCCGCGCTGCTGGCGGCCATCACGCCCCAGACGCGGCTGCTGGTGGTCAACGCCCCCAACAACCCCACGGGCTGGACGCTGTCGCGCGCCGAGCAGCAGGCCATTTTGGCGCGCTGCCGCGAGACCGGCACCTGGATTCTGTCGGACGAGGTGTACGAGCGCCTGTACTACGCCGGGGACACGGCCCTGGGCGCGGCGCCGTCGTTTCTGGACATTGCCGATGCACACGACCGGCTGGTGGTGGTGCAGAGCTTTTCCAAGTCCTTTCTGATGACCGGCTGGCGCCTGGGCTGGCTGACGATGCCCGCAGCAATGACGCCGCAGATGGGCAAGCTGCTGGAGTTCAACACCTCGTGCGCGCCGGTCTTTGTGCAGCGCGCCGCCTTGACCGCGCTGGAGCAGACCGAGGCGATCACGCCGCGCATCGTCGCCCACCTCAAGGGCTGCCGCGACACGCTGGTGCCGCTCTTGCAAGCGATTGCCGGCGTGCAGACCAGTGCGGCGCCGGGCGGCATGTACGCTTTTTTGCGCATTGCCGGCCACAGCGATTCGCTGCACCTGGCCAAGCGCCTGGTGGCCGAGGCGGGATTGGGACTGGCGCCGGGCATCGCCTTCGGACCCGAGGCCGAGGGCTGGCTGCGCTGGTGCTTTGCTTCGAAAGACGTGGGTCGGCTGGTACTGGGCGTGCAGCGGCTGGAGCGCTGGCTGGCGGCGCAGGATCAGTAGCCCTTGCTGTCACCGTAAAGCCAGGGCAGATCGAGCAAGCGCGGTCCCAGCGTGCGCAGCGCCGCAT
>JBATPF010000009.1:0-20738 GCA_049291355.1 Giesbergeria sp. | reverse complement strand
TCACCCCACCCCAGCCGCACGTCCTAGACCCCGTAAGATCATGTCCGCCATCAGCTGAGCCTCGCATTGTAGTACGGGTTTTCGATAGGAACGAGCAAGATGAGAGGAAATTTTCACGGCGCGGGCGTGGAGACGCTCTCATTGAATTGCGGCAAGGTCTGTCCCACTGCGACTCCATGCCGATAATCGGCACAACATGGCACTCATCACTCTCTCCAACGCCCAGCTCGCCTTCGGGCACGTCGCCCTGCTAGACCACGCAGATTTTTCCCTTGAAAGCGGCGAGCGTGTTGGCTTGATCGGCCGCAATGGCGCCGGCAAATCCTCACTGCTCAGAATTCTGGAAGGAACGCGTCTGCCCGACGACGGTGTCCGTCAGATTCAGCGCGGCCTGCGTCTGGCCTTTGTTGCGCAGGAGCCAGAGCTTGCAGCCGACGATTCTGTGTTCGCTTCCGTCTCGGCAGGACTGGCTCGGATCATCGCGCTGCGGGAACAATATTTTGCAGCGACGGAAGATGTCGATCTGGACGCACTGCAGACAGAAATTGAGGCCCAGGAGGGCTGGACTTGGGAGCAGCGCGTAGAGGAAACCTTGGAGCGCCTGCATCTGGAGGGTTCAGCGCGGGTGGGCGATCTTTCGGGCGGCAAGAAGAAGCGCGTTGCCCTCGCCCAAGCCTTGGTCACACGCCCCGATGTGCTCCTGCTCGACGAGCCCACCAACCATCTGGATCTCGACTCTATCGAGTGGCTCGAGGACTTGTTGCGCGATTTCAAAGGCAGCTTGGTAACCATCACCCATGACCGAAGCTTTCTCGATCGGGTGGCGACACGGATCGTTGAGCTTGACCGCGGGCAACTGCTGTCGTATCCAGGAAATTTTTCGCGCTACGTGGAGCAGAAGCAGGAGCAGTTGGCGCAGGAACGCACCATCGCAGCCAAAGCCGATCGCCTTCTTGCGCAGGAGGAAATCTGGATCCGCAAAGGGGTAGAAGCGCGGCGCACGCGCAGCCAGAGCCGAATTTCCCGGCTTGAAGCTCTGCGTTCGGAACACTCAGCGCGGCGAGTGGCACTCGGCAATGTGAAGCTCGACATTTCTTCCGGGGCACAAAGCGGCAAGTTGGTTGCAGAGTTGGAAGCGGTCAACAAGCGCTATGGAGACAAGCAAGTCGTACGCGAGTTCAGCGCCACCATTCTGCGTGGCGACAAGGTGGGGCTTCTCGGCCCCAACGGCGCGGGGAAGACCACCTTGCTCAAGCTGATTCTCGGCGAAATTGCGCCTGACAGCGGTTCGGTCCGGCAAGGCTCGCGGCTTCAGGTGGCGTATTTCGACCAGATGCGTGAAGGCGTCGATCTGAACGCCACACTTGAAGATTTCATCAGCCCTGGCAGCGAATGGATCGAGATCGGCCAGGAGCGCAAACATGTGCGCAGTTATCTTGGCGACTTTCTCTTTTCGCCCGCGCGTGCGCGCTCACCAGTCCGCTCGCTGTCGGGTGGAGAACGCAACCGACTCTTTCTTGCCCGGCTGTTCGCACGCCCGGCGAACGTATTGGTCCTGGACGAGCCGACGAACGATCTGGACATCGAAACCCTTGATCTGCTTGAAGAACTGCTGCAAAACTATGACGGCACGGTGTTTCTGGTCAGCCACGACCGCCGATTTCTTGACAATGTGGTGACGAGCACCATTGCATTTGAAGGGGATGGAGTTTGGCGTGAGTATGAGGGCGGCGTGAGCGACTGGTTGCTGCAGTCCGCGCGCACGCGCGCACTGCGTCAAGCGTCCGCAGTTGCGGCGCCTGCGTCCCAAGAAAATTCTATAGAAAACAGCCTCCAGCGCTTATCCGACAATGATAGTAAGCTATCAAAAAAGAAGCTTAGCTACAAGGAACAACGGGAACTCGACGAGCTTCCCGCCCAAATCGAAGCACTCGAGGCGGAGCAGGCAACCGTACAAACGGCCCTTGCCGACGGGACGCTCTACCAAAACGATGCCGCCCACGCTGTCACGCTACAAATGCGCGACAGCGAACTAGAGGAAGCACTGATGCACGCGCTCGAACGCTGGGAAGCGCTCTCAGCCTAAAACCGGCAGTTGTCAAATGCGGTGGTGCACCCTATCTCCGCTGCCGCGCAAGCGGGCGACCAAAGCCGGCGCAATCGCTTGCAAAGGCAACACCTCGTCGGCTGCCCCACGCGCGATGGCTTCTCTCGGCATCCCAAAGACCACGCAACTGGCTTCGTCCTGAACAAAGTTGTAGCTGCCGGCGTCTTTCATCTCGCGCATGGCGGCCGCGCCATCTGCGCCCATGCCCGTAAGCATGATGGCGAGCGCATTGCGTCCCACCAGCGCCGCACCGGATTTGAACAGCACCTCCACAGACGGCTTGTGGCGATTGACGGGCGCGCCGTCGTCCACTACCGCGACATAGTTTGCGCCGCTGCGTCCGACGTGAAACTGGGTGCCGCCGGGTGCGATGTAGGCGTGGCCGGGGAGAATTCGCTCACCGTTCGTGGCTTCCTTCACCCTGATCTGGCACAAGCCATTAAGGCGCGCGGCAAAGCTGGTTGTAAACCCTGCCGGCATGTGCTGCGTGATGACGATCGCAGGGGCATCGGGGGGCAGATGCACCAGGATTTCCTTGATGGCTTCGGTGCCCCCTGTGGATGCGCCGATGAAAACAATCTTCTCGGTAGAAAGGCGTCCCAAAAGCCCCACCGGCGATGGCGTGGATGAGGAAATAGGACTAGCAGTGCCCGGGTTGCTCGGCTGCTCACGGGGAAGGCGACGCACTTGCGCGACTGCAGCCACGCGAATTTTGTCGACAATCTGGTGCGAAAGCTCCTGCAGCCCCCCGGCGATGCCAACGCGCGGTTTGGCGACAAAATCCACCGCGCCAAGCTCAAGGGCCCTGAGCGTGACCTCGGCGCCACGTTCGGTGAGGGTGGAGATCATCACCACAGGCGTGGGGCGCAGGCGCATGAGTCTGCCAAGAAAATCAATGCCGTCCATATGCGGCATTTCGACATCGAGCGTGATCACGTCAGGATCTAGTTCGCGAATCAGTTCGCGTGCAACCAACGGATCGTTGGCGGTGGCCACGCATTCCATGTCGGGCTGGCGATTGATGATCTCCGACAACAAACTGCGCACCAGCGCCGAATCGTCCACCACGATGACACGTATCTTGCTGCTCATTCTCGAACTGCGCTTTCAGAATAGATCCACCGAACCACCCGACGTCTCCTGTGCCACGGTTCGAGCGTTCCCGCGTTTTTCCTCAGCCACAAGCGCTTCAGGATGCGCATGCGCCAGACGCTTGACCATGGCTTTCCCGGTGACCGGAAAAAAACAAACCTTGCGAGGATAGATGTCAAGCACATCTTCGGAGACGATAGGAATGCGCTCCGTCTGAAGATAGTTGACGACAAAGGCCGTATTGCGCTCGCCAACATTCATTGTTGTGAAGCTGTGCATGACCTGCGCTCCACCAAAAATCTTGGCCTGCATGGTCTCGCGGCGGGCGCCCAGCTTGAGCATTTCATTGATCAGCAATTCCATGGCATACGAACCATAGCGGCCCGATACATCCATCGAATCGCCGTCGGGCAACATGAAATGGTTCATTCCACCCACCCGCATCCGACTGTCCCAGATACAGGCAGCGATGCACGAGCCAAGCACCGTCATGATTACCAAATTTTCGTTGGCCACGAAATATTCGCCGGGCAAGACCTTGACCGCGTTGTATTGGAAATGGTGATCGAGATAGAAGAAAGACGCCAGACCGGGCTTGCGCGGCCGTGATTTGAGCTCGTCAAGCGAGGACTCAGGAGAGACGACCAGGTTGGAGCCGTAAATCTCGGGAGCCAGAGGCGCGATGCGTGGCGCGCGCCGGCGATCCGATGCGGAGGGCGGGCTCACAGCAGAAGCAGGGGTGGTACTTGGGGGAATCATGAGGATGCCGAGGAGCAGTGAGGGGTTGTACGGCTTTATCGCCGCTCGTACACGGTTTTCCCGCGCAAGGTGAACAGATCGCGTGATTCGCTGAAGTTTTCAGCATGCCCCACAAAGAGCATGCCCCCTGGCTTGAGGACTCTGTGAATGCGCTCCAGAACGCGGCGCTGGGTGGGAGCATCAAAGTAGATCATGACGTTGCGACAAAACACCACGTCGAAGGGCTCACGAAAAGGCCAATCATCCCGGATGAGATTGACGCTGATGAATTCGATGGCACGCCCCAGCTCCGGTTTGACTCGCGCCAAGCCGGCATTGGCACCCTTGCCTCGAAGAAAAAACTTGTGCATTCGCTCTGGAGACAAGCCTTTGAGGTTCTCGATGCGATACATCCCTTGGGCCGCCGTTGCCAGCACACGCGAGTCGATATCGCTCGCCACCAGCTTGAACGCAGCGTTCGGACCCAGAGTCTCGAACGCGGTGATGACAATGGAATACGGCTCTTCCCCGGTGGAGGCGGCGTTGCACCAGACCCGCCACGGGGAGCCCTGCGGGCGCGACCCCAGATAGTCGGAAAAGATTTCGAAATGATGCTGCTCACGAAAGAAGGCCGTGAGGTTTGTCGTCAAGGCATTGACGAACTCCTGCCACTCTCCTCCGTCGTGCTGTTCCAGCCAAGTCAGATATTCGGTGAAACTGGAATGGCCAGTTTCACGCAGACGGCGCGAGAGGCGGCTGTACACCATGGCGTGCTTGCCATCGTGCAGGCTGATGCCAGCGCGCTGGTAAATGAGCCCTTGGACACGGGCAAAGTCGGCCTGCGTCCAGATAAATTCGCGCCCTTGCGCCAGAGGACCAGCGGGAGCAAGCTCGGGAACAAACGCTGGTTTCATGAAGTGACTTTCGTCTGCACACGGACCGCCAGACCGCCAGGAGTGGATACCGCAGGGCGGCGGCCAGAATGGAGCGCCCTGGACATGTGGACCAATTCTCGCGTCGCTATTCGCCCGCTGATACCAGGCCCATCTCAACGCTGGACATCAGCTTTTCGATATCAAGAAGAATCAACATGCGATCATTGACAGAACCCAAACCATAAATGCATGTACTGTCGATAGCGCTTTCAATGTCGGGGGCAGCCTGGATGTTCTCGGCGGCAAGCTCCATCACGTCGCTGACCGAATCGACGACAACACCAACGACACGCTCGCGCAAGTTCAGAATGATGACTACCGTAAAGTTGTCATATTCAGCGTGCGCGCAGTTGAACTTGATGCGCATATCCACGATAGGCACAATGGTTCCGCGCAGATTGACAACACCCTTGATGAACTCCGGGGCGTGCGCAATGCGCGTTGGCGGCTCATAGCCACGGATCTCCTGCACCTTGAGGATGTCGATGCCATATTCCTCTTTGTCCAGGCGGAAAGTTAAATATTCCCGTGCTCCCGAAGAGGCGCTGGAGTCCTTTTTATCTGTGACGTTCATTGGTGTCTCTCCTTTTTTTGCGTAGGCACACGGACAGATCCGTAAGTTTCAATGGCGTGCGCGCCGCACCAAACTACCCGTGTCGAGAATGAGCGCCACCCTTCCATCGCCCAAAATCGTCGCCCCGGAAACATTGGGAACTTTGCGGTAGTTGGATTCGAGGTTTTTCACTACGACCTGGTGCTGGCCGAGCAATTCATCGACCAGCAATGCAACCCGGCTGCCATCTGCCTCTACAACGACCATGATGGTGCTCGATCTGTCAGATCCATTGCGCGGCACCTGGAAAATTTTCTCCATTGCAATCACCGGCATGTATTCATCGCGCACCTTCACCAATCGGGACCCTTGTGCGACCGTGCTGACTTCTTCGTCTTTTACCTGGAACGACTCGACCACTGAGGACAAGGGCAGGATGTAGACCTCATCTTCCACTCCAACCGACATGCCGTCCATGATCGCCAGGGTCAGCGGTAGGCGCACCGAAACGCGCATCCCATAACCCTCTGACGAATCCACTTCCACCGTCCCATTGAGGGCTGCAATATTTCGCTTCACCACGTCCAGGCCAACACCTCGTCCGGATACGTCGGTGACGACGTCCGCCGTGGAAAATCCTGGGGCGAAAATCAACTGCCAGACCTCGGCATCGGTCGCGTGCTCAGAGATCTCGATACCGCGTTCGTGGGCCTTGCGCAGAATTTTTTCACGGGACAGCCCCCGCCCATCGTCTTTGACCTCGATAACGATGGACCCTCCCTGGTGCGAGGCCGACAAGGTAATGGTCCCATGTTCAGGCTTTCCCTTGGCGAGGCGGTCAGCAGGCATCTCGATTCCGTGATCGCCACTGTTGCGCACCAGATGGGTGAGTGGGTCAGTGATTTTCTCGACCAGCCCCTTGTCAAGCTCGGTGGCTTCGCCAAGCGTAACAAGATCTACCTTCTTGCCCAACTTGTTGGCAAGATCGCGCAGCATGCGCGGAAACCGACTGAACACGATGGACATCGGAATCATGCGGATGGACATGACCGACTCTTGCAGGTCGCGCGTGTTTCTGTCGAGATCGGCCAAACCAGCCAGCAACTGCTGATATACCGCCGTGTCGAGATCCTGGCTGTTCTGTGCCAGCATGGCTTGCGTAATAACCAGTTCCCCGACCAGGTTGATCAGTTGGTCCACCTTGCTCACCGCTACCCGTATGGTGGCGGATTCCATCTGCGGCTGAGCTCCTGCCTTGGCGTCAGAAGTTTTTGGCGAAAGCGGCTTGTTCGGTTCGGGACTCGCCGGGCTGTGTCCCGCCACAGGTTGGCTCTTGGACATTTGGCCAGGCAGGCCCGGCGCATCCTGAAAGAATCCGTAAGTGGAATCGCCATCCACAGGGGCTGCAGCTGACGTTGGCGCCTGCGCGGGAGGCGTTAGCGCTGTAATGGAGACCTGCTCCTTCGAGACGTGAAAGGCAAAAAGATCGAGCAAATCCTCGTCAGAGGAACTCGTGCCTACGCGGAATGCTCGCATCGATGCATCGTCGATGGCTTCGTCAGCGATGGTCCCCAGGCAGGAAATATCCCGAAACAGCTCCTTGATAGCGTCTGCACTTTCCACCCGCTCCAGCGGACCAATGCGCACCAAAAGCTGCCGCTGCCCCGTCGGGACTGGCGAGCCCGGCACGGCCACTGCTACAGCGGGATGGGACACGGGAGCTGGTGAAGTGCTGACTGCTGAGGGCGTGGGCTCGGGTGCAGACGGCGCCTGTCCGGAAGCAAGTTCACTGATTCTTCGAACCAGACTGGCATAGGAAGGCGCTTCGTCCTGTGAGCCTACCTGATGGCGTGCAAGCAGCACACGCGATGCGTCAGCCGATTCCAGCAAGACGTCAACCATCTGCGGGACCGGGGTGATCTCATGGCGCCGGAGCTTGTCGAGCAGCGACTCCATGTGATGCGTCAATTCGGCCACGTCGGCAAAACCAAAAGTAGCTGCTCCACCCTTGATGGAATGGGCGCAACGAAAAATTCCGTTGAGTTCCTCGTCCTGCGCACTCTCCAGATCCAGATCAAGCAGAATTTGCTCCATCTGGTCGAGGTTTTCACCGGCCTCTTCGAAAAAAATCTGATAAAACTGGCTCAGGTCAAAGTCTGCGCCCCCACTACTTTCCTGGTGTATGTCAGCCATGGCGCACTCCTGCAGAACGAGAATTGTCTTGGCTCGCGTTCATGGCATGACCTTTCGAATCACTTCAATCAGGCGGTTGGGATCAAATGGCTTCACGAGCCAACCCGTGGCACCTGCTGCGCGACCTGCCTGTTTCATTTGATCGCTGGATTCTGTTGTGAGGATCAGGATCGGAACAGTCTGATACTTCGGATGCTCACGCAGCTTGCGTGTCAGGCCAATACCATCGAGTCGCGGCATGTTCTGGTCAACCAGCACCAGATCAATTTCGTGACTTTGCGCCTTTTCGTACGCATCCTGCCCATCGAACGCCTCCACCACATGGTAGCCCGCCCCGGTCAGGGTAAAT
Source organism: Giesbergeria sp. (assembly GCA_049291355.1). GTDB lineage: Bacteria > Pseudomonadota > Gammaproteobacteria > Burkholderiales > Burkholderiaceae_C > Simplicispira. The sequence continues at coordinate 12,771 of JBATPF010000009.1, read as the reverse complement.
GACACCATCTTCCGCATGGACGGCGAGTCATCAACGGCAAGAATTGATTGCATGTATGTGCTCCAACTGACTTGATTGAATAAAAATGTGGCGACTGCTCGGATCAGAACAGATCGATCGATCCCGCGTCCATTTCGCTCTGCGTGACAGGGTTGGGACGGTCTGGGGCCATCTGAGCCAATGCAGCTGGCTCCTCTCCCTCTTCGGACCCCATCGCTTCAGCAGCAAGCTGGAAGGCACAGCTTTGCAGCACCTTCGTGGTATGCCAGATCAGCTGCGACGCCATGTCTTGAAATTGCAACTCGACAACCGCATTGCGCAAGGCGGTCTGCACAGCAACGAGCTCCGGTGAACCACGCACTAGGGACTCCGTGAGCGATTCGTTGGCTTCACCAAAGCGCTCCAACAAATTATCGGTGGCGTGACTCAGCAAGCCTTCCAGGCGATGCAGATCATGCATGACGACCAACAAAGAGTCCTGCAGTTCGGCGGCGACCATGACGGGCAAATGCACCCCGGGACCTTTGGTTGACTCTGAAACTGGTTGCATGGAGACATCCTCAATCATGGGCAACGGGACTTCCGAACACATTGACACGTTCTGGCGCTCGCATCACGTCAGCCTATCGCCAACAATAGCCGTATTGGATGTGAGAAGGCGCGTGATCCCTACGGGGCAAACACGCTTGTTTGTTCCAATTTGTATCCTATGATAGCTCGCTTATGGTGCCCGTCGAAACTGAGCTGCCGCTGCGCATCCTCCACCTCGAAGACTCGTTTGCAGACCATCGTCTGACGACGCTCACGCTGCGCCAAAGTGGCGTGCCCGCCGTGCTCAGTCAGGTTGACACATTGACCGACTTCGCGGCGGCTGTCGCCGACACTGTTTTCGATGTCATCCTTGCCGACTACCAACTGGCTGGGTTTACGGCGCTGGATGCGTGGCAAATTGTCTCCGCGACACCACAAGCTCCCCCCTTTATCTTGTTGTCTGGGGCCATCGGTGAAGCGGCGGCTGTTGACGCCATTCGGCTAGGCATGGCTGACTATGTGCTGAAAGACCAGATGTTTCGGCTTCCCCACGTGATTTCGCGCGCCTGCGAAGTCCACCGGGCCCGTCTACAGAGCGCGCATGTCGCTCTGGAACTAGCTCGCTCGCAGCAGAATCTGGCACTGCTGACCGAACACTTGCAAGACTCCATCGAAAAGGAACGCGCATCCATCGCCCGAGAAATTCATGATGACATCGGCTCAGCCTTGACGGCCATCCGCTTCGATCTCGCCTGGATCGAACGCCATTGCACACAAAACGATACGGTTCGTCATGCCCACGCGGCTACAAAAATGCTTCAGCATGCACTGGGAGCGAGCCAGCGCATCATGAAAGACTTGCGGCCGCCGGTTCTCGATCAAGGTCTGGCGTTCGCAGTGCAGTGGCTGGTCAAGGATTTCGAGCAAAGAACGGGCGTCAAAGTGACCCTGCACTCCAGCCTGCGAATGGGCAGCCTGCCTGCACAACTGCAACTGGTTGCCTACCGCACAGCGCAGGAAGCGCTCACTAACATCTCAAAACATGCCGCAGCTGCAGCCGTAAGCATCGAACTCTCGGACGGGGAGGGGGTCCTCACCGTCGAAGTCTCTGACGATGGTCAGGGGATGGTTGCGCGAGCACTAGACAAGCACCAGAGCTTTGGTCTTGCAGGCCTGAAAGAGCGGGCGAAAACGGTAGGGGGTTGGCTGGACATCAGCAGCCGCGAGGGGCAAGGCACGTCGGTGATACTTTCGGTACCCCTGACCCCAAGTGCCTTGGCTGGAGAAGCGTCCTCATGATCCACATTGTTCTCTGCGACGACCATGCGGTAGTGCGCCGAGGGGTACGCGATACTCTTGAGGAAGCTCCGGATCTCAAAGTATGTGGCGAGGCAGGCAGTTACCCCGAACTGCGCGAAACGCTGCGCTCTGCGCCTTGCGATGTCTTGCTTCTGGACCTGAACATGCCTGGCCGCAGCGGACTGGAGGTGCTCAGTACGCTGCGCGAGACCCATCCCGCCATCAAGGTGCTTGTAGTTTCGATGAATCCCACTGATCAATACGCTGTGCGCTGCCTGCGAGCAGGCGCGCACGGCTACGCGAGCAAAGCCGCCGATCCAGCGGCCTTGATTGATGCGGTGCGCATGATTGCGCAAGGGCGCAAGTACCTCACGGCAGACGTAGCGCAAATGCTGGCTGAGAGCATCTCCGAACCAGACAATGGCGCTGCGCACGCGGCCTTGTCCGAGCGGGAACTGCAAACGCTGCTCAAGATCGCCGCCGGCAAGCGACTTTCGGAAATTGCCGAAGAATTGATGCTGAGCCCCAAGACAGTGAGTGTGTACCGGGCACGGGTCCTGGAAAAACTCAAACTCAGCAACAACGCCGAGCTCACCGTCTACGCCATTCGCAACGGATTGGTGTAGAGCCACTTTCCAAAGTGGCGCCGTTCGTGACGCCGGGACTTGCGCAAAACACTACGCAACCGCAGCGTCATCAGCGCTGTGCCATGAACAAATCCGTAGCCTGCTGCATCAGTGTCAGCATGGGTTGCTCCAACATGGGAAGCGTCGCAGTGATCCCTAGCAGCCCCACCGTCAAAGTCACCGGGAAGCCCACGGCGTACACATTCATCTGCGGAGCAACTCGCGAAATGATCCCGAGTGTCAGATTGACGAACAACAACAAAGCAATCATGGGCAGTGCAATCCAGAGCGCGCTGGAAAACAAAGACGTTCCGAGCTCGTACAAGCGCATCTCGCCGATCACCGCCAGGAAATGGCTGTCAACAGGAAAGCGATCGAAGCTCTTGACCACCGCCATGAGCACCATCAAATGCCCGTTGATGACCACGAAGAACAGCGTGGCCATATGGCCAAAGAATCGCGCTACAGCGCTGACCTGCGTATTGCTCGCAGGATCAAAAAACGAGGCGAAATTCAACCCCATCTGCAAACCAATCACTTCACCAGCGAGTTCCACCGAAGCAAAAACGAGACGAACTGCAAATCCAATGGCCAATCCAATCAGCACCTGCTGGGCTACCGCACCGAAGGCATCCGGACTGTTGAAAGGCAAGACCGGTTGGCCTTCCAGTGTTGCCTGGGCGCACACCGCGACAAAGAATGCCAGGCCAATGCGAACCCGCACCGGAATCGCGCGCATGGAAAAAACTGGCGATACGGAAAACAAGGCCAATACCCGCAGGAATGGCCAAAGAATGGGTGAAAACCACGCAACGATCTGCGCTTCGGAAAAGGTGATCATGCGCGTGGGACCCTCTGCTTGCGAGGGCCGCAAATGCGATCCCCAGAAGGCGCCGAACATCGCTGCCCCTTCACGACAGTCCCACTGGTGACGGCTGCAACTATCGCTTGGGTCAAGGCCATTCCTGCCGACAATTCAGACCTCTTTAGTCTTCAGTCGTCACGGAACCCGGCGCTACCCAACGACCGACGGAATCGATTCAATGGTCCGTCGAATGAAGTCGACCAAGGTGCTCACCATCCACGGTCCGGCAACAGCAAAAACCACCATCGCAGCTACCAGCTTGGGTACAAATGCCAGAGTAGCTTCGTGAATCTGCGTGACCGCCTGAAAAATGCTCACCAACAAACCGACCGCCATCACCACGCCCAGAACGGGCATGGCAATCATCAGCAGTATGGTCAGCGCATCGCGCCCGATGGTCAGTACGAATTGGGGAGACATTGAGGCACTCCTGAGTTACGGGCCTGCATGAAAATGGCCATCGCTAAACGATCAAAAATATCAACGGACGTGCCGACACTCCCTGCCCATGCTTCAAGTGACAAAACTCGCGGCAAGAGAACCAATCAGCAGGTTCCAGCCGTCAGCCAGAACGAACAGCATGAGTTTGAAAGGCAGCGCCACCAACACCGGCGAAAGCATCATCATTCCGAGCGACATCAGAATGCTGGAAACCACCATGTCGATCACCAGAAACGGAATGAAGATCATGAAACCGATCTGAAATGCCGACTTGAGCTCACTCGTGACAAAGGCCGGAACCAGCACCCGAAATGGCGCTGTTTCGGCCGTGACCGAAGCATCCAAGCGCGCCAAACGCGAGAACAAAGAAAAATCCGACTGTCGCGTCTGCTTGAGCATGAACTGGCGCATTGGTGCTTCGGCCTTGGCCGCCGCTTCCTCAAAGCCGATCACGTTGGTCGTGTACGGCACATACGCGTCCTGATAAACCTGATCGAGCGTGGGGCCCATCACAAACAAGGTGAGAAATAGCGAAAGCCCGATGATCACTTGGTTGGGCGGGGCAGACTGCGTACCGATCGCCTGGCGCAACAAGGACAAGACAATCACGATTCGGGTAAATCCCGTCATCATGAGCAGGATTGCCGGCAAAAACGAGAGTGCCGTGAAAAACAGCAGTGTCTGGATAGGAACCGAGTAATTCGTGCCTGACGCGCCCGAACCGATCAAAAGCGGCAGCGATCCATTCCCTTGGGCATGCGACGCGCCATGCGCGAGCACACTTCCCAACAGCGCGAGCAGAGTTGGAATAGCGCGCCGTCGCCACGAAGACATGCGCGTAAAGTTTGTCATCGCTGCAAGCACCTCAGGCGTCCTTGGCGGTTTCGGCCGCAGGCGCCACCGCATTGGCCATCTCAAGCGAAAACGAAGAGGGCAAAGACGCAGCCTCACGTCTGGCAGGCTGCGTGTGCAGGCAACGGATGCTCTGGGGTGTTACGCCGAGGATCAGCGTGGTGCGTTCTCCTTCTGCGCCCACTTCCACGGTGACCACGCGCTGGTGCGGGCCGACGGCAATGGCGGACAGCACCCGCGGCGATGCCGCAGAAGGTCCAGCCAACCCGCCATGGCGCTGCTGCAGCCGACGCACCAACCAAGGAAGCGTGGCAATACCCGCGACAAACAGGACAACCAGCAGAAGCGTCTGCGTCATCCCTGGCCTCGACTGACACGGCGCAAGCGTTCGGATGGCGTCACTACGTCGGTCAACCGGATGCCGAACTTGTCATTCACCACAACCACCTCGCCCTGCGCGATCAAATACCCGTTAACCAACACATCCATAGGTTCACCCGCGAGTGCATCGAGCTCGACCACCGACCCCTGGGCCAATTGAAGAATGTATTTGATCGGCACCTTGGTGCGCCCAAGTTCCACCGACAACTGAACAGGGATGTCCAGCACCATATTGATATCGCTGACCGGTGCAGAGGACGAGGAATCAAAAGGCCTCTTCGATTCACCACTCAGCGGGCCCCCTTGCTCAGCGTCAGACGCGCTGCCGGAGGTTTTTTGCTCTTCAAGCGCTTCGGCCCAACCCGCGAACGGATCCGCTTCGCCTGCAGATTCCGCCGAGTTTTCACCGGCATTTTTATTGTCTTCAGTTGACATTCTTGTCCCCCATCCAATTGACATCCGCATTGCGCAGACATTCTTCAATGCGGATTGCGTACTTGGAATTGTGCGTACCGTATTGGCACTCGAAGACCGGCACCCCGCCGACCGAGGCCACGATGCGCGGTTCCCGATCGAGTTCGATGAAATCGCCCGGCTTCATGGCAAGCAATTGCTCCACAGTCGCGTCAGCACGCGCAAGCTCGGCAACCAGGGTCACTTCGGCCGCCTGAATCTCTCTCGTCAAAACCCGGACCCAGCGCCGATCCACCTCGATGGAATCGCCTTGCGTGGACGAATACAGAACATCACGGATAGGCTCCAGCGTGGCATACGGCATGCAGATATGGATGGCCCCCGATAAATCACCGATTTCCAGCTGAAACGCGGTGGAGACAACTATCTCACTGGGAGTTGCAATGTTGGCAAACTGCGGCTGCATTTCCGAACGCTGGTACTCCAGCTCCAGCGGATAAATCCCCTGCCAAGCTTTTTTGTATTCTGCGCAAATGACATCCACCAACCGGTTGATGACGCGCTGCTCGGTTGGAGAAAAATCACGCCCTTCGATTCGTGTTTGAAACTTCCCGACACCCCCAAACAAGGTGTCGATAATTCCAAAAACCAGCGAAGGCTCACACACAATGAGCCCACTGCCACGCAGGGGCCGGATGGCTACGATATTGAAGTTGGTCGGCACCGCCAGTTCGCGCAAAAACGCGCTGTAGCGCTGCACGGCGACCATGCCCACCGATATTTCGGGGCTGCGGCGAATGAAATTGAACAGACCGATACGGAAGTTGCGTGCAAAGCGCTCGTTGACGATTTCCATCGTCGGCATGCGCCCGCGCACGATGCGCTCCTGGCTCGAAATGTCGTAGCTTCGGACCTCCCCGGACTCAAAGACTTCTTGCTCAGTCTTCTGACTCTCGCCGGTAACGCCTTCGAGCAGGGCGTCGACTTCTTCCTGCGACAGGAACGATTCGCTCATGGGAGGCTCCCTGGCTCGCTATTGAATGATGAACCCAGAAAATAACACCTGGCGAACCGGATTGTCCGGCACGTCGGCTTTGGTTTTTTTCTTGCTTTTGTCCTTGCCCTTGGCTTTTTCTGCTTGGGCGCGGTCCGTTGTTCCTGGCGCTGCAGCGCTTGGCGTCTCGGGCACCGAAAATCCGAGAGGGCGAGAGACCTCGCGCAGGATATCGTGCGCCAGTTTTTCCTTTCCGTCTCGCCGCAGCAACTCGTCCGAGGTTCGCTGCGAAAGCAACAACAGCACGCTGCTGCGTATGCTTGGCATGTACTGTTTGACACGTTCCGCCGTCTTGGCATCGGCCAATTCCAGCGTAATACCCACTTGCGCAAACCGCTCCCCCCCCGGATCTGCCAGATTGACCACCATGGTATCGACGGGCAGAAAGGTTGGAACCGACGCCGGCTCAGCATGCTCTTGCGCAGCGGCAACCTCTTCCCCATCCTCATCAGCGGCGTGGCGCTGCGAAAGAACATAGGCCGCACCACCGCCCGCCATCAGAAGCAACAGCACGACCACAGCTACGATGATCAGCAACTTCTTGCTCTTGACGGGCTTCTTTTCGGGTTCAGCAGTGGTCGACACGTTCCAACTTTCTTGCTAGGGCAAAAGAGGGCACGAGCGCCTGCATGAGGTCAGCGCCGTGCACAGGAACCATTATTAGCGCCCGGCCAAACCATGATAGCCAGATAAAGCCCGTTAACGGGCGATATTCCACCCAGTCAAGGATATCCCGCACAACTCTACGCGAGGGGGTGTAGTGCGGGTCAGGACGGGATGCAAGGCGCCGCAGACCACCCAAGGCCGCGCTATCACACGCCGCGAGGAGTTCGGCAGGACGCCCTTAAGGCAAGCCATCAGACAAACAGGTCTACCGAGCGATCTGTCAAAATTCGGCGCGTGGGCGCTGTCGGCTCACCCGCGCCGACAGGCACCTCCACAGTACCCTCGCGGCCTGTGGATTGGTCACCACCTTTTTCTCCATGTTGGCCAGCTGCCTGGGAATCGACGCTCATGCCAGAGAGCACCAGCCCCTCACTGCGAAGCAGCTCGCGCAGCTGGCCCATACTGGCATCAAGAAGTTCGCGTGTTTGCGCCTGATCGCTGCGGAATGCGACATGTGCCTCGTTGCCCGCCAGCGAAACGCGGACATCGATCGGCTGCCCAGCATGATCAATCGTCAATTCCGCGTTCTTGAGGTTCTCCCCCAACCAATAAGTCACTTGCTCGGTGATGGCCTCTTCAGGCGAGAAGGCGGCGCCATCCATAGAGGCACGGCCCGGCAGATCCACCAGCGACGCGCCGCCCTCACCGAAGGCCTGGCCACTTGGCGTACCAACTGAGTCCCGCTGCGCAAGGCGCGATGGCGAACCTTCGCCTCGCCTTTCGGCAACCCATGGAGCCATGGCAAAAGGTGCAACAACCACACTGGGGGCAAGCACCGGATCGCCCATGTTCGCGCGCACAGCCTCCGCCTTTTGTTGTACCTGGTGAAGCTGGCTGGCTTCACCCCCTGCCCGCAGTTCCTTGGCCGTGCCCGGCTTGCCCAGTGTGTCCACTTGCGCCGTAGAGCGCTGCACCAGGTCTGTGACTTGCGCAAGCCGCTGAGCTTTGTCCGACAAAGCGGAGGCAACGGCCTTTCGTCCCGCCACTGCCGGCTTCGCTGAAGAAGCGGCCACCTCACCGGTTGCCACACCGGCGACCATATCCATGCGCGCGGTCTGCCCCACCAGGCCGACTGCACTTTGAGAAATGCCTTGTGGGGCAACAGAAATCGGGACAGCCTGCGCATTGGCCGAAGCTTCTCCCGCAGCAATACGCTGCGCAGAAGCGACGCGCTGCAACAGCAGGCTCTGCGCCACTTCTGCAGGATTGCTCAGAATACCTGCCGCCCCCGCCACACGCGTGTGGGCGATGTCCCCGACAGTCTTTGTCAGCGCAGAATCAGACGTATCTGACTCCGTGGACCCTTTGCCGCGGAGACTAGTTCCCGCAGACATCGAAGCGCCTCGCCCCGCAGCGAGGCCACTGAGGCCGCTGAGGCCATGCTCGGTCTCGAAACCAAGGGGATCAGTGGATGGCGCGCTTCGCGCTGGAGAGGTCGTCAAACCGGCGGACGACGATTGCAGCCCTCGGGGCACTATAGAAAGACTGTCCGAAGCAGAGAGGTCGACTCCGTCTTTGGCGCCACCGGCCGCTCTCGGCTCGGAAGCTGGCGGCACCCAGGACAACATGCTGCCGTCCAAGGCTGCCCATTGCGGATCGGCTCCACCAGCCGAAGGGTCCGCTGCCTGAGAGGAAAAGGTTTTCGCGATTGGCGCATCCGCCGCCACATCTGCGTCCGGCTCGCCCAGCCCGGAGAGCAAAGAAGAAAATGCGCCTGGTCCATCCGCCGCGCCCTGCGCTGACCTGTGCCGCTGGGCGTGGGGACCGTTAGACGGTACGGAAGGTGCAATGCGTTGGGTGTCCATGATCTAGGCCTTCAGGGAAGTTCAGTGCGCGTCAAAACGCAGGCGCTGCGCCAGCAAGGCGCGCTCATCGGTCTGTTTTTGCTCACGCCGCTGCTGTACCAGTTCCAGCTCGCGCTGCCGCTTGGCAACCAGCTTTTTCAGCGTTGCAAGGCGCACTTGCGCGGCGATCAGAGCGCGTTCACTGCCGGCCACGCGCTGTGCATGGTCGGCAAGAACCCGGCTCTGCAATTGCATGGCATGTTCCAGCCGCCCCATGAAATGCCGGTGGTGAAACAACACTTCCGGTGCCAGGCTCGCACCAGCGCGCATCCCCCAGCGGGCATCGGTTTCCGCCGCGTAGGTTTCCAGTTGCGCCATTTGTTCCTGCGCGGCCAAAGCGCCCGCCTGCGCATCGTGCAAGCTGTGGCGGGCTGCGTCGCGCTGGCGTTCGGCCATCTCCACGGCGACGAGCAAGGCATTTCGTGGGTTTGCGCTCATCTTGGTCAATCACTGAAACACGTCTGCCATCGCCGCCACACTCTCGTTGAGCGACGCCGATTCGAACATGTTCTGCTGCAGAAAGCGCTCCATTGCCGGCTGCAGGCGAATGGCTTCATCGAGGGCAGGGTCCGATCCGCTCATGTATGCGCCCACCTGGACCAGATCCCGGCTCTTCTGATAGCGCGAGTACGTCGCCCGAAAATGGCGGGCCAACTCGAAATGCTGTTGCTCGACGACGTTGTGCATCACACGCGAGGCGGACTGCTCAATGTCGATGGCGGGGAAATGCCCCGTTTCGGCCAAGGCGCGCGAGAGCACGATATGCCCATCAAGAATCGCGCGCGCGGCATCGGCAATCGGGTCCTGCTGGTCATCTCCCTCCGAGAGCACGGTATAGAAGGCCGTGATCGAACCCACGCCGTGCAGGCCATTGCCGCTGCGCTCGACAAGCTGCGGAAGCTTGGCAAAACACGACGGCGGGTAGCCCTTCGTAGCGGGTGGCTCGCCAATTGCCAGGGCGATCTCGCGCTGGGCCATGGCGAAGCGCGTGAGCGAATCCATCAGCAGCAGCACATGCTTGCCCTTGTCTCGAAAATGCTCGGCGATGGCCGTGGCGTAAGCCGCCCCTTGCATGCGCAGCAAGGGGGGTGCATCTGCGGGGGCAGCCACCACCACGGCACGCCCGCGGTCTTTCGCGCCCAGAATATCTTCGACGAATTCCTTTACTTCGCGGCCGCGCTCACCGATCAAGCCCACCACAATCACATCGGCTGCGGTGTAGCGAGCCATCATGCCCAGCAGCACGCTCTTGCCCACGCCCGAGCCGGCAAACAGGCCCAGGCGCTGCCCGCGCCCCACCGTCAGCAAGGCGTTGATGGCGCGCACCCCTGTATCGAGCGGCACCCGCACCGGGTCACGGTCCATGGCATTGATGAGGCGCCGGTCCATGGGATCGGCCGACACCCCTTGCAGCGCTCCGATGCGGTCCAACGGCACGCCCTGGGCATCCACCACGCGCCCGAGCAGACCATCGCCCATGGGCAGGCGCAGGACGCTAAGCCTTTGCATGGGTTGCGCTGCGGCAAACAATTGCAGCGGTGCAACATAAGGCGGTGCCGGCACCACCTGGGCACCGCTGGACAGGCCCTGCGTATCACCGGCAGGCATCAGAAAAGCGCGCTCTCCCGAAAACCCCACCACTTCGGCCAGGGTGCGCTCTTGCCCCATCTCCACAAAACACTGCGATCCCACAGGAACTCGGATTCCTGTGGCCTCCAGCACCAGGCCCGCCAGCCGCGTGAGCGAACCGCGCGTTTCCAATGGCGCAGCGGCGGCTGCGCGGCTGCGCGCCTGATCCATAAAAGCGCTCCAGGCGGAGCTGACGTCAGTCGACTCCATGATCGGCCTCGGTTTGCCAGGGCGCATCGATGGCCAGGGGTGCGACTGCACGCTGCCAGCGCTTTTCCAGCTTGCCGTCAATCACCGTGCCAGCCTGCTCGACCAAGCAGCCACCCGGGGCGACGTCAGCGTCGGCAATCCACTGGATCGCCGTTCCGGCAAACTCCGAGCGCAGCGCAGATCCCAACGCCCGTTCGTCCTCGGGATGCAAGCGCACAAAGGTGGGCTGGCCATCGGCTACCAGGCTTGCAAGCGCCTCCTGGATCACGGGCCGCAGAGCTTCACTGTCGGCGCGCAACTCCCGCCGAACCACCTGGCGCGCAATGTCGCAGGCCAGCTCGAGCACCCCTTGAGCCAGCATCTGCTGCGACTGCGCAAGGCCGCGCTCGAAAGCGGTGGCGAGCGCCTCCAATTGCTGCGCAGCGGCTGCTCCCTGCCCTGCCAGATAGTCATCAAACTTCTGCTGCCACTCCAGCGCTGCTTCCGCGCGTCCCTGCACCTGGCCCTGCGCGAAACCATCGCCGTGCGCCTCTTGCAGCAAGGCCTTTTGCTCGGCTTCGTCGATGGGTGACGGCAGCTCCGGCGCGTCCACTTCCACGCCCTGGCTGGCGCCCATGGCGCCAAACTTCCATTGCGTGACATCACCCACCTCCTCGCTCGGAATGAAGCGGGTGTAGAGCCGGCTGTTAGACGAAGGCTTCGTCACCGGCGCCTCCTATAACAATCTGGCCTTCGTCGGACAGGCGGCGCACCGTCTTCAAGATTTCCTTTTGCTGCGCCTCGACTTCCGACAAACGCATCGGCCCGCGCGATTCCAGGTCTTCGCGCAACGCCTCGCCAGCGCGCGATGACATATTGGAGAGGAATTTTTCGCGCAACTCGGGTGCAGCGCCCTTGAGCGCCACGACCAGGGTTTCCGACGCCACTTCCTTGAGCACAGTTTGAATGGATTTGTCGTCCAGCTTCATGACATCGTCGAAAACGAACATCTTGTCCATGATCTTCTGCGCCAGGTCGGGATCGTGGGCGCGAATATTCTCGAGCACCACGCCCTCGGTGTTGTTGCCCAGCAGGTTGATCATCTCGGCCGCCGCCTTGACGCCGCCCAGAGAACTCTTGCGCACCTTGTCGCCACCGGAGAGCACCTTGAACAGCACTTCGTTCAGGTCCTTCAGCGCCGCTGGCTGAATGCCCTCCAGCGTGGCCACGCGCAGCAGCACCTCGCTGCGCTGGCGATCGCCAAACTGCATCAGCACGCCGGCTGCGTGGTCGTAGTCCAGATGCACAAGAATTGCGGCAATGATTTGCGGGTGTTCGTTGCGCAGCAGTTCGGCCACCGACAGCGGATCCATCCACTTCAGGCTCTCTATGCCCGAGACGTCGCCGCCTTGCAAGATCCGATCGATCAGCAGCGAGGCCTTGTCGTCCCCCAGCGCCCGCTTGAGCACAGCCCGCACATAGTTGCCGGTATCAGAGACCAGCAGGCTCTGCTGCGCTGCGGCGCCCGAGAACTTGTTGATGACCTCGTCAAGCCGTTCGCGCGAAACGTTGCGCATGCGCGCAATGGTTTCGCCCAGCTTCTGCACCTCTTTCGGAGAGAGATGCTTGAAAACTTCCGCGGCTTCTTCCTCCCCCAACGACATGAGGAAGATCGCAGCATCGTTCAGACCTTGTTCGTCCATGATTCCGGCATCGTGGCGGGCTTGCGGTCAGACCGTGTCGCCATTGACCCAGCCCTTGATGATATTGGCGACAGCCATCGGATTCTCGCGCGTTAGCACGCGGGCGTCTTCCAATCGCAGTTGTTCGGCCGACGGCGGCACCGGCTCGGTGGAGCGGGTGGGCGGCGGCAGGGCCGGCCGCTGGGGCGCCTCGGCTTCCATCGCATCGAGTTTGCCGCCCGTCGACTGGCCACGGCGCGGGTTGCCGGCGGCCAAATTCTTGAACGCGGGCCGGACC
>JBATPF010000008.1:0-3839 GCA_049291355.1 Giesbergeria sp. | reverse complement strand
TCCCAGTCCGGATCGAATCGGGCGCGGACTAGGGCGGGCTTGGGCGAGGGTTTTGGCGAGGAGTCGGGCGCTGCGTCCATCTGAAATCCGCACTGCGCCAGCGCTGCGCCGCCGGCCGCTGCGGGCCCATCGGCCACCAGGCGCGTGCCCCGGCGACAGCACCGGGCCAGCGCTTTGAGCGCATGGGCTTGTGCCTGTTGCACCCACTGCACTGCGACGCCGCCGCTCAGGAAAATACTGTCCACCGTCCATGCTTGCTCGCGCAGCAGCGTTGGCGCATCGCCAATGCCGAGCGTGAGCAGCACCCGTCCGCCCTCAAAACGCAGGCGATGCACCCCTGGCAGCAAGCCCCAGCATTGCTCGGCCAGTGCCTTGGCCAGCGACTGCAGTTCGGGATGCTGCGCGGCGGCGCGAAGCACGACTTCTGCCGTTGCTGCCTCAGCGCTCAGCGCGACAAAGTGCAGCAAGCGGGGGCGCTTGGCATCGGCGAGCCAGGCCGCCCAGCTGCGAAGAAAGTTCTGTCCATCGCCCCACGCCGTTTCCAGAATGCGCCACTGGTTCTGGCCTGCCCAGGCAGCGGGCAGGCCGCAGCCGAGCAACAAGCTTGCGCCTGCGCCCGTAGGCAGTGCGTCGTCGAGCCCGTCAAAACCTTCGGCCATGGGATGCAATCAACAGAAGCACAACAAAAAAAGCGCCCCCGAGGGCGCCTGCGAACGTGGAAGCGCTTGTTCAGGCGCTCGGTGGCACGTAGCCTTGCACGGCGTCGGCACCGCCACCAAAGAAATGCTGCTCCATCTGGCGCGCCAAATACTGGCGGGCGCGGGCGTCGGCCAGGTTCAGGCGGTTCTCGTTGACCAGCATGGTCTGGTGCTTGAGCCACGCGGCCCAGGCTTCCTTGCTGACGTTTGCCCACAGGCGCTTGCCGAGTTCGCCGGGGTAGGGTGGAAAGTCAAGTCCTTCGGCGTCTTTGCCGAGTTTGATGCAGTGGACAGTGCGTGCCATGGAGTTTCCTTGTGCGGTCGGGCTTTGAAAGGCGTGGAGTCAATGAAGCTCCCATCGCCGTGACTTTATCAATTTTTGCTTGCCCTTCGGCCGAATCCGCCTACTGGGGATCCGCGCCACCCGGCAATGCCTTGCAGAGCGCCTGCTCCAGGCCGCTGACTACGGCTTGCGCCGAGACCGGGCGCAGCGCCAGTTCCTCGCAACACACGGTGCGCCGCTGCATTTCGGCGGCGTCTTCCGGGTGGCCCAGCGCATCGCACAGCAGCGCCCAGTCGGGCGCCGTGACCAGCGTGCCGGCCACCAGCAAGATGCCGTTGCGTTGGCGGCGCTGCGCCAGGCCGACGAGCTTGCGGCTGCGCGCGTCGGTCAGCTCCCAGGGGGCCAGGCTGCCGTAACACGCCCAGTCCACGGCCGGTCCCATGCTGGCATTGGCCTGCGCAACGTCCGCCGCCGGCAAGGCCTGCGACGGGACGCCCAGATTCGCCAGTACCTCGGCGTGCAGCAAGCCCAGCTCGCGGTAGCTTTCCACCAAACCCTTGGATACCCACGGGTGGGCCGTGGGCAGCACCACGGACAGGCTGACCAGCCACGGCCCGACGAGCACCGCGCCGCCGCCCGACGGGCGCTGCACCAGCTCGGTTCCGGGCGGCAGCCGGGCCTCGGCCAGGGGAAGCAAGGCGCGCTGCGAGCAGCCAAGCACGATCGCCGGCGCGCGGTAGGTCCAGAGGCGAAAGCTCGGCGCCACCACGGGCGCGGCGAGCTGCTGGCGGTTCCAGTCCTGTTCCTGGGCGATGGTGCTGTCGGTGCGGGCTTGCATGGTGTGATGGATGGCGTCGCGAAGCACGATGCCGCGCGCGGGTTTCAATCTTACGGTTTGGCGTCTTGTACTTGGCAAGCGCGCAGCACGGTGGTGCCGGCGGCTACGGGAATCCAGTCTTCCAAAGGCTTGCAGCGGCCGTCCAGGCAAAGGTCGTAGTCACGCACATACGGCGAGCGCGCCAGCACCACTTCGCGGCGCCAGGGGTCGGTCAGGCGGTAATGCCACACGCCGTGATCCAGCCAGGCGCCATCCGGCGGATCCATGCCCGCGCCCGAACCGCGAATGCGCGCACCCGTGATGACCAGCCAGGGCCCGACCAGCGCGTAGTCTTCTTCCCACCAGATTTTCTCGATGGAGTGCTGCCAGCGCAGGGTGAAATGCGTGGTCGGGAGGCTCACCGCGAGTGCGCTTGCCGCCAGACAGAGGGCTGCGAGCAACGCTCTGCCTCAGGCAGTTGCCTGCCGTTCGCGGCTTGCCTGGCGCACGCGCAGTGCGTGCCACGCCGCCAGCAGCAAGGCCATGCCCAGACCGATTTCGTCGGTGGCCGGCAGGGCTGCAACCAGAAACCCTGCGGCAGCCAGAGCCCAGATGCGCTCCCACCACGCGAGGGGCTGGATCCAGTAGCCAATGGCCGCTCCGCCCCATAGCACGATGGCGATGACGGCCTTGAACACGATGAACACGGTAGCGGTCCAGCCGCCATTGCCTTGCAGCATCAATGCCGGCGCATACACTGCCATATAGGGAATGACAAAGCCTGCAATGGCAATGCGCATGGCTTGGAAGCCTATTTTCATGGGCGAGGCGCGTGCAATCGGCGCCGCCGCAAACGCCGCCAGCGCCACCGGCGGCGTCAGGTCGGCCATGATGCCGAAGTAGAAGACGAACATGTGCGAGACGATCAGTGGCACGCCCAGTTCCAGCAGCGCGGGCGCGGCCAGCGAGCTGGTGATGATGTAGTTGGGAATGGTCGGAATGCCCATGCCCAGCACCAGGCACACGAACATGGTCAGCACCAGGCTCAGGAAAAGGCTGCTTTGGCCCAATCGGATAATGGTGCCCGCAAACAGAGTGGCTGCGCCCGTCAGCGTCAGCACACCGATGATGACGCCCACCAGCGCGCACGCCACACCTACAGGCAGGGCGTGCTTTGCACCTTCGGCCAGCGCGTTCAGGGCCATCTTCAGCGTGCTTCGCCCGCCCGCGACAAACCACAGCACCACGGCCATGCCCAACGCCAGCGCGATGATGGCGCCAATGCCGTATTTGAAAAACGAAGAGGCGGCCAGACCGATGAGCACCCAGAAGATGATTTGCAGCACGCGCGTGCCAAAGCGCTGCGCCATTGCAGCGCCAAAGATCAGCACCACTGTGAGCGCCAGCCCCACCATGCCCGAGAACAGCGGCGTGTAGCCCGAGAACAGCAGCCACACCAGCACCGCCAGCGGCAGGATGAGGTACCAGCGCAGGCGGATGGCGGTCCAGGGGTTGGGGCACTGGTCTTTGGGCATGCCGAGCAGCCCGCGCCGGCCCGCCTCCAGGTGCACCATCACAAATGCCGTGAAGAAATACAGCAGCGCCGGAATGGCAGCGGCCTTGCAAATTTCGACATAGGGCACGTCGATGGTCTCGGCCATGATGAAGGCCACCGCCCCCATCACCGGCGGCATGATCTGCCCGCCCATGCTGGCCGTGGCCTCGACGCCGCCAGCAAACTCGGCCTTGTAGCCAAAGCGTTTCATCAGCGGAATGGTGAACTGCCCGGTGGTGACCACGTTGGCTACGCCCGATCCGTTGATGGTGCCCATGAGCCCCGAAGACACCACCGCCACTTTGGCCGGCCCGCCCTTGGTGTGACCAAACAGGCCCAGCGCGAAGTCGGTGAACAGCGTGATCATCCCGGCCTGCTCCAGAAAGGCGCCAAACAGGATGAACAAAAAGATGTACGACGACGACACATAGGTCGGCGTGCCGTAGATGCCCTCGGTGCCAAATCCGAGCTGGCCGACGATCTGGT
>JBATPF010000007.1:0-11417 GCA_049291355.1 Giesbergeria sp. | reverse complement strand
CTCCAGCAGCGCTTCCACCAGCGCGGCGAGCGGGAGGTCGTGGTAGACGTGGTGGCCCACGCGCACTTCGCGGTGTGCGGCAATCAAAGCACGGCGAAAGTCCATGCGCTCTGCGCTGACGCCAAAGTTGCTGTCCGAGAGGATGGCGCCCAGCATCACCGGCAAGTCCGATTCATCCAGCAGGGCCGTGGTCTCGGGCGCGCCGGCCACGCCCAGGTAGGTGCCGTGCAAGTCCACCCCGTCTTCGGCCAGCAGGCCCCGGCCCATGAAGGTGGTGAGCACGGGCAACTGCAGGCGGCGCGCCAGCTCGGCCACGCGGGCTTCAACGCGAAAGCGGCGCACTTCCACATCCACCACCATCACCGGATTCTTGGCCGCGTGGATGCGCGCCAGCCATTCGTCGGCGGCCTCGTTCACGGCTTCCTGGTTGAAGCTGCGCGGCGGCAGCACGGGCACTTCGCGCATGGGCGCCAGCGTCATGTCGCGCGGGATTTCGATCAGCACCGGTTGCGAGTATTCGCGGCAATTGCGCAGCACGCGGGCGATGTCTTCGGGCGCGGTGTCGGCGTTGGATAGGCGCACCTGGTCGCAGGTGATCTCGCTGAAGATGCGCAGTTGCGAATCAATGCTGCGCACCTGGTGGTGCAGCACCAGACCCGAATGCGCCTCGACTTCGCCGGGGCAGCCGGCCAGGATGACCAGCGGCGAGCATTCGGCATAGGCGCTGGCCACGGCGTTCACCACGTTCAGCGCACCGGCGCCATACGTCACGGCCATCACGCCCAGGCCGCAGTGCATGCGCGCCGCCGCGTCGGCGGCAAAGCCCAGCGCTGGCTCGTGGCTCAGGGTGTGCAGCGGCAGGATGCGGCTTTCTTCGATCTGCTTGAACAGCGGCAGGATGAAGTCGCCGGGAATGCCAAAAATTTCCTGCGCGCCGTGGTTCTTGAGGGCGCGCAGCAGCGCAAGGCCGAGGGTCATGGGGTGTCTCCGGGGGGGTCTGCAAAGCCCGGATGATCGCGGCGGCCTGGGGGGCGCGGCACTGATCTGGATCAAACACAGAACGCAAACCAATGGCCGAAACGCACAATTATTTATGCCTTTAAGGCAAATTGCGCGCAATTTGTTTGCGTAATTTATTCATTCAACGCACTAATGATGTGTTTCAGCCCAACATCCTGTAGGCGTGAAGGGCGACAGGTCTGGCCACTTCGCGCCCGAGAAATCTGGGGGCATGTGGTGCGGGACGTGCGTTGCGCCGGTCATGGCTGCAGCACCCAAGAAACGCGTGCGGGCGCCTTGGGGCTGGTGCCCGGCTTTTGAAAGGAAAGAGGCTGCCGCGTGAAGCTGGCCTAAGGTCGAAATCGATCCTGAAGTGACGCTCGGGTTGTGCAACTCAGTGTCGGTTGGGCAGCGATTGCGGTCAATCGTCGAACCTGACACTGCTGTCTGCATGGCGCGCGAAGCTGCCATTGGTGCGGTGTTTGGCGTACCAAAAGCTGCAGACACTTCGCCTCGCGACCGATACGGCGCAGCTGGAATCCGGCACTAACCAGAATAGTTCTGGTGGTAACATAAGTGATACTATAGGGTGACGTCCTCCAGACGTAAAGCAGAGCACTGCTAACCGGAGATTGCCATAGCATTAACGCGCGACTTCAGAGAGACGATCCTTGCACGTGTCGAAGCGGATCCAAAGTTTCGCGAAACCCTCTTAAGGGATGGTGTCGAGAGCATGCTTTCCGGCGACGTCGATACAGGTAAGGCAATCTTGCGCGACTACATCAAAGCGACTATTGGGTTCGAAAGGCTGGGCGCCGAAACCGGCTCGCCACCGAAGAGCCTAATCCGTATGTTCGGACCAGCAGGGAACCCTCAAGCACGGAACCTATTCGCTGTCGTTGCCCATCTGCAGCGCCAGGCGCGGGTTACGCTTCATGTGACTGCGCAGCGCAGCGCGGGCGGATGAGCCATGAACTACGCACGAACGACATGCTGGCATACCCCAGATCCGCTCAATCGCCATAGCGAGCGAGCGGACTTCACAATTGAACCCTGTCCGTTGGCACGCTACTCACATCGCCACGGACCATCAGATCAAGGTGGTGTCACATGAACGCCGATATTTTGAAGAGAGTGATACGCGCCATCGCCGATGGCTCACACAGTGACCTCGATCGCCTCGCCAGCAAGATTGTTGAAGCCGAACGCAAGACGGGACACATCCGGCTCGCTGCTGAGCTTGAAGCCATTTTGAAGCAGCCTAAGCCAAAGCGGTCCGCGCCGTCACCGGTTGTGCCCGACATTGATCGGACGCTCAAAGAACTTCCCCAGAGTCGCCGGCATGGTGAGACGCTAGCCACACTCATCCCGCATGACCAGCTTGAGCATCACATGGTGCTGCCCGATGCTGTCGAGCAGCGCTTTGCGCGGATTGAGGCAGAGTACGCGGCACGTGATCGACTACGAATAGTCGGGTTAAAGCCACGTAAGACTGTCTTGCTCTACGGCCCGCCTGGCTGCGGCAAGTCATTGGGTGCAAAGCGGCTGGCATGGAACACTGGCTTGCCGCTCATGAAAGTGCGGTTCGATGTTTTGATATCGTCATTCTTCGGCGAATCGGCTCAGAACTTGCGCTCCATCTTCGCTGCCGCGCGGGAAAGACCCTGCGTGCTACTGCTCGACGAATGCGACTTCATCTCGCGGTCGCGAACGGCGTCAAAGGACATCGGCGAAGTGTCTCGGATAGTCAACACGTTACTCCAACTGATGGAGGAGTACGACGCACCGGGCCTGCTCGTTGCCACAACAAATCTGGAGTCCGCTCTCGACCCAGCTCTATTCCGACGCTTCGACGACGTTTTTTCGATCCCACCACCAGGTCCCGTCGAGATCGAAAAGCTCTTGCGCCTGACGCTTTCGGCAGTCCGATTCGAACAGCCGCAGTGGAGTCAGTTGGTTGCCAAGTTGAACGGGTCTTCGGCCGCGATGGTCGTGAAGGCCGCGCAGGACGCTGCGAAGGCTGCTGTGCTAGCGGGCGGCAAGGTCCTGACGCACGCGATGCTGGTGCAAGCGATCGAAGAATTGCAGCGGCACGACGCGGCCACACGGACCTAACGCATGCCTGGAACGCACAATTTCGAACATCTCTCGCTGCTTCTGCGGTTCGAAGGCCGAGCACGGCTGAGGGGTGGGGGCAAAACCAGTCCGCAGACAGTTGCCAACCGCAACGCGCGACAGGTTCATAGCGCAACACTACGGGGCGCCGCGCAAGCTCTCGCTGGCAGCTGGAAACAGCAGCAAGCCCATCGTCAGGGCCAAGCGTTACCAGTTATCCCGAACGGTATGCCGATTTTGCTCAAAGTCGATCCAGGACTTGATCTAGATGTGCTGCGTGAGCGCTTCGACTTCGAGATCGTGGCCGAGCAGGAGGAAGGTTACGTCATCGTTGCTTCAGAAGACATTGACGTTGAGCCGTTCCTCGAGATGCTCGACGGCTTCTCAGTCAATGTCCGCGGTTCCGCCACGATCGCTAGCGTTCACCAGCTGTTCGACGATCCGAACCAAGCTGACCGGATGAACCGCATTCTGTCGGATCGGCTGTTCGATGAGTGGGGTGCTCTTGCCGACGATCAGCTCTTCATAGTCGACGTGGGCGTTGCGTGTACCGGCCCGCAGGACATTCCATCGAAACCAAAGCGTGGCAAACGGGACACCGACGCGTCATGGGCGGCGAAAGAACTCGCATGGTCGCAGGCGCGCAATGCCGCCTATGACAGGTGGGAGGCGCTGAAGATCGAGCGTGAAGACCAGATCGAGAGCTTTCGCACCTTTTACCAAGGCGAGATTCTTCACAACATTGATGGTGAGGCCTTCGCTTCTGGCGTGTTGCCCGACAGCTTCACGATTCGACTAAGGATTTCAGGGAAAGGGCTCAAGGACTTCGTCCTGAACTATCCCTACATCTTTGAAGTTGTGGAACCTGAGGACATCGTGTTGCCGCAAGCGGCCATGGGACCGGCGGGACAAGCTGGGCACCAGGTGACGCCATCTTCACCGAGTGCCGATGCGCCGGCAGTTTGCGTCATTGATAGCGGCATTCAGGAAGGACACGCCCTGCTACAGCCGGCGATCGATCAAACTGTGTCGCACTGTTTCCTACCTGGTGCGCCTGCCGGCGCCGTGGGAGACGAGGTTGCGCCCGGAGGACATGGAACGAGGGTGGCCGGGGCAGTACTCTACGGGGAGGATGTACCCAAGGCAGGGGCGCCAGAACTGCCTTTCTGGATTCAGAACGCCCGTGTTCTCAACGCGCAGAACCTGATGCCGGTGGAGCTTTTTCCACCCGAGGCGATACGGCAAGCCGTCGAGCGCTTCAATGACAGCCCCCGGCAGACGAGGATCTTCAATCACTCTATCAATGCGCGCGGCTATTGCCGCACGCGCTACATGTCCTCGTGGGCGGCGGAGATCGATCAAATATGCAGTGAACGCGATGTGCTGATCGTGCAAAGCGCCGGGAACTTGGCGCTCGAGGGCAATGCTCCGTTCATCGGCATCCGTGAGCACCTTGATGCCGGCCGGGACTACCCGGCCTATCTGTCCGAGAATTCTTGCCGAGTCGCCAATCCGGGCCAAAGTCTCCAGGCTCTAACAGTCGGCTCCATCGCATACGACTCTACCGAAGCTGGCGCTTGGCGGACGTTCGCTACACAGCAGAGCGGTCCGTCCGCTTTCTCGCGTACAGGCCCCGGCATCTGGAATGTGATCAAGCCCGAGGTCGTTGCCTATGGCGGCGACGCCGTGCGGACGCAGAACAATCCGCCCGATATTCAAGGCGGCGGCCATGTTCCTGCGGCTTGTCCTGAGTTGGTCCGATCAACGCTGCACGCGCCGGGGCCGGCATTCGACCGCGACGAAGCTGGTACCTCGTATGCAGCACCGAAAGTCGCGCGCATCGCGGCTCACGTCCAACAGGTACTTCCCGACGAAACTGCACTGTTGTATCGGGCGCTTGTGGTGCAGTCTGCACAATGGCCCGCATGGGCAGAAGCCACCCTGACGCGGTTGCGCAATCCGTTTGAGAACCTCTCGCAGCTAGAAAAACAAGCCTTGCAGACCTCCGCATCGCATGCGTTGCGCTGCCTGGGATACGGCGTACCGGACGAGCAGCGCGCAACAGCCAATACGGACCATCGCACGACCCTCATCACCAGCGGCGAGGCCGAGATCAAAGCCGCCGGGTGCCACATCTACCAAGTGCCCATTCCACCCGAACTTCGTCAGCAGGCGGATGAGTTCGATATCCGGATCGATGTGACGCTGTCATACGTTGCGCAGCCGCGTCGCACCCGTCGGAATCTGCGGCGATACCTGTCGACCTGGGTGGATTGGAAGACCAGCAATCTCGGCGAGGGTCTCGACGATTTCCGCGTGCGGGCTCTCAAGGATACGACCAAGGACGACGATCCTTTGCCTGGATCGGCCTTGCCCTGGACCTTGCATGAGAACCCGCAATGGGGAGTGATCCGCGATTACAAGCGCAATAGGGGGACGGTACAGAAGGACTGGGCCATTGTTCGTTCAAATACCCTTCCCGATCACTTTTGCATCGCTGTTGTTGGCCATCAGGGCTGGAGCCGTGACCCGGACTCGGTCGCCCGCTATTCGCTGGCGGTGACCTTCGAAATACTGGGGGGCGATATCGCCATTTATGAACCTCTGCGTGCGGCGATTGCCGAGCTTCAGGCTCAAACGGACGAGATTGAAACGGATGTGGATGTGGAGGTTGAAGTCGAAGTCGATGTCGATGGGTAACGTTGCTCACGGGTGTTTGCGCCTCTTGCATTTCCAACGACTGCGTACCTCCGCATCGCTGGCATCTGACCTGCCATAGTGAACGTCCAGTTCCTGCCTTGAACCGTCGCTCGCACTCGCTTACCAAACGGCGGTTGCTGGCCAACCCCCACCCCTCACCCCCTCCGCACCACAAACCCCGCAACCCGCGCCCCCAGTCGCTCCACCTGCCCGGCCGTCAAGCCCCAAGCGGCCGAGTCCGGCGTGCGGTATTCCTACAGCGCCCAGTGCGCCACGCCGCTGGCGGGCCGGCGGCGCACTGTGTCGAAGCCGCCGAGCGCATAGGTGATGAGGCTATTTTGTTTTGATAAAAACAAAATTTGTTTGATAAACGCCATTTTGTTAAACTCCAAAGCCAGATCAAGCCAACACAAGGAGCCCACCATGGGAGCCGTAGCTGAACGTGAAGTGACCGCGTCACAAGACCGTGGCGCTCTGGCCAAGATGGTCATGGCCTTGCTCGACCATTGGAAGTTGAGCACCGAGGATCAGGCGGCACTGCTGGGTATTGCCGCCAGCAACCGGGCAGCCTTGTCCAACTACCGCAACGGAAAGCCCATTGGCACGGGCCGTGACCAGTACGAGCGGGTAGGCCACTTGCTGGGCATCCATAAAAACCTGCGCTTGCTGTTTCCTCAAAACCGTGACCTGGCCTACCGTTGGATGACCACCCGCAACAAGGCCTTCGACAACCGGACGCCTGTCGAGGTGGTGAAGGAATGGGGGTTCGCGGGCTTGCTGATGGTGCGTGGCTACCTCGACCGCGCACGTGGCGTTTGAACCTCGGTTGAACGGTCCGCTGAATGACTTCGCTGTTTGCCCACACCCAGCTGGCGGACATTCACCGTGATGTGGTTCGCAACATCGTGTCCCTGCGGGCATCGCAGGATCTCTTCGATGACCTGACGGACGACCCCGCCGCGTGGCTGCTGGCGCAGAAGGTGGAAGACGAGGTCAAGCCACCCCTGTATGCATCGCGCACGCCCCTCATTGACCGGCCCTTCGAAGATGCGCAATGGTTCAACGCCATTGCTTGGCCGTTCAAACACTGGCAGGCCAGCCGGTTTTCTGATGGCTCCTTTGGGGTCTGGTACGGGTCGGAGTCGGTGGAAACCACGGTGTATGAGTCGGCCTACCACTGGTATCGGGGCTTGCTCAGTGATGCAGGCTTTGAACAGATGGCGGTCATCGCAGAACGGAAGGTGTACTGGGTGGCTTGCAGCGCTGCGCTGCTCGATTTCCGCCAAGCTGTCGAAATACAACCCGACCTCTTGCACCCCTCGGACTACACGTTTTGCCAGGCTGTTGGTGCCCGGATTCACCGCGAGGGGCATCCCGGCTTGCTGACGCAGTCGGTTCGCCGCCCTGCGGGGGAAAACCTGGCCATCTTCAACCCCGCAGTGCTTTCCAACCCCCGGAACAACTGCCAGTTGACCTACAGGCTGGAGAGCGGGCAGATCGTGGTGGAGAAGCAGCCCGGTGCAACGTGGATTGCGTTGAGTGCAGCGGGCCTTTGACTTTTTGCCCATTCTTGTGCATCAGCCCGATCACCCCCGCCGCACCACCAACCCCGCAAACCGCGCCCCCAGACGCTCCACCTGCCCGGCCATCAAGGCCCAGGCAGCGGCGCCCGGTGCGCGGCATTCCTGCAGCGCCCAGTGGGCCACGCCTGCATCGGCCAGCGTGTCGGCCAGCGCCAACAGGTCATCCACACTGAACAGGCCCGCGTGCCAGGTGGTGCGGCACTCGTAAGGTACGCCGCTGGCGAGCAGGCGGCGCAACGATTCGAACGCTTTGGCGCCGCTGCCGGGGGTGCGGGTGATGGCGTCGTAGGCGTGCAGCGGGCCTTTGATGTCCAGGCCCACCCAGTCGAGCAGCGGCAGCAGCGCGTGCAGGCGCTCGGGGTACATGCCGCCGGTGTGCAGCGCGGTTTGAAAGCCCAGGGCGCGCACCTCGGCCAACGCGGCGGGCAAGGCGGCTTGCAGCGTGGGCTCGCCGCCGGAGAAGACGACGCCGTCGAGCAGGCCCTGGCGGCTTTTGAGAAACGCCAACACCTCGGGCCACGGCACGGTGGCGGGTGTGGTGGCGTCCAGCAGTTCGGGGTTGTGGCAGTAGCCGCAGCGCCAGGGGCAGCCTTGGCAATACAGCACGGCGGCCAGGCGGCCGGGGAAGTCGATGGTGGTGAGCGGTGTGATGCCGCCGATGCGCAGTAGCGCTGCATCGGCGTGTGCGGCGTGCGCGGTCACCACGGGCACCGGCACGGGCCGGTGCGGAGGGCGGCTTTGCAGGTCAACGGCCACTGGGGGTTTCGGCAAAGAATTGGCGCTCCTGGTGCTCGCCCTGCTTGCCGATATTGAAGCTGGCGACCGGGCGGTGGTAACCCATCACGCGGGTCCAGACTTCGCAGGGCTGGCGCTCGGCGTCGGTCAGTTGCACGTCGGACAGGGCCTGGTGTTCGGTGGTGGAAAAGTGGCTCATGGATGTTCTCCTTCAGGGTGAAAAGGGGGCATGCCGCAGCGTGTGCTGCGCCGCCCGGGGGCAACGGAGGCGTGTGGCCCCGCCGTTGATTTACTATTGAATCAATAGCTACTTACGCTTGATGGATAAGCGTTAGAAGCCAATTTAACTCATATTTTTTGTGGTGATGCGCGTCACGCCGCCAGTGCGGCCCGCTTGGCCTGCAGGCGCTCTTCGTCGCAGGTGGGGCAGAACTTGTGCTCGCCCGCCAGGTAGCCGTGCGTGGGGCAGATGGAGAACGTGGGCGTGATGGTGATGTAGGGCAGGCGAAAGCGCGTGAGCGCGCGTTTGACGAGGTCGCGGCAGGCGGCGCCGCTCGACAGCCGCTCGCCCATGTACAGGTGCAGCACGGTGCCGCCGGTGTATTTGCTCTGCAGCACCTCCTGGCGCGCCAGGGCCTCGAAGGGGTCATCCGTCCAGCCCACGGGCAACTGCGACGAGTTGGTGTAGTACGGCTTGTCCGCCGTGCCCGCCTGCACGATGGCGGGCCAGCGCTTTTTGTCTTCCTTGGCAAAGCGGTAGGTGGTGCCTTCGGCGGGCGTGGCCTCCAGGTTGTAGAGGTGGCCGGTTTCTTCCTGGAATTGCGTCATGCGCTCGCGCACATGGTCGAGCAGACGCACGGCCAGCTGGTGGCCGCGCTCGCTGGTGATGTCGTGCGCGTCGCCGGTGAAGTTGCGCACCATTTCGTTGATGCCGTTCACGCCCAGCGTGCTGAAGTGGTTGCGCAGCGTGCCCAGGTAGCGCTTGGTGTAGGGGAACAGGCCCTGGTCCATGAGCCGCTGGATCAGCTTGCGCTTGGTCTCCAGGCTTTGTTTGCCCAGCTCCATGAGGCGGTCGAGCGCAGCCAGCAGCGCGGGCTCGTCGCCTGCGTGCAAATAGCCCAGCCGCGCGCAGTTGATGGTCACCACGCCCAGGCTGCCCGTCTGCTCGGCGCTGCCAAACAGGCCGTTGCCGCGCTTCAAGAGTTCACGCAGATCCAGCTGCAGGCGGCAGCACATGGAGCGCACCATGTTGGGCTCCAGCTCGGAGTTGATGAAGTTCTGGAAGTACGGCAGGCCGTACTTG
Organism: Giesbergeria sp.; assembly: GCA_049291355.1. GTDB lineage: Bacteria > Pseudomonadota > Gammaproteobacteria > Burkholderiales > Burkholderiaceae_C > Simplicispira. Next base: position 1,982 of record JBATPF010000007.1, on the reverse strand, counting down.
GCCGTCATTTCAAACAGCAACTGCGCGTTCTCGCTCTCCCACGGAAAGTCTTTGGTGATGTTGTAGGTGGGGATGGGAAAGGTGAACACGCGGCCTTTGGCGTCGCCCGTGGTCATGACGTCGATGTAGGCGCGGTTGATAAGGTCCATCTCCGCCTGCAGGTCGCCGTAGCAGAACGGCATCTCCTTGCCCGCAATCACCGGAACCTGCTCGCGCAGGTCGTCGGGGCAGATCCAGTCGAAGGTGAGGTTGGTAAACGGCGTCTGCGTGCCCCAGCGCGACGGCACGTTGAGGTTGTAGACCAGCTCCTGAATGCACTGGCGCACGGCGGCATAGTCCATGGCATCGACCCGCACATAGGGCGCCATGTAGGTGTCGAACGACGAGAACGCCTGCGCACCGGCCCACTCGTTTTGCAGCGTGCCCAAAAAGTTGACAATCTGCCCCACGGCGGAACTCATGTGCTTGGGCGGCCCCGCTTCGACCTTGCCGGGCACGCCGTTCAGGCCTTCGTTCAAGAGCGTGCGCAGCGACCAGCCCGCGCAGTAGCCGCTGAGCATGTCGAGGTCGTGGATGTGGAGGTCGCCATTGCGGTGCGCCTCGCCAATCTCGGGCGTGTAGACGTGCGAGAGCCAGTAGTTGGCCGTGACCTTGCCCGCCACGTTGAGGATCAGCCCGCCCAGCGAGTAGCCCCGGTTGGCGTTGGCGTTGACGCGCCAGTCGGCACGCGTGAGGTATTCGTTGATGGAGGACTCCACATTCACCAGCGTCTGGTGGTCGGCGCGCAAGGTGGCGTGGCGGTCGCGGTAGGCGATGTAGGCACGGGCCGTGACCAGGTGGTTGGCGGCGATCAGGGTCTGCTCGACCACGTCCTGGATCTGCTCGATGCCGGGCGCCTCGCCGCGGAAGCGGTGGATCAGCACCTTGCCCACCTGCGCGGCCAGCAGGGCGGCTTCGTCGGCCGCAAATTCGCCGGTGGAGGCGCCTGCACGCTCAATGGCCGAGAGGATTTTGCGGGCGTCAAAAGGGGCGCGCTCTGCGCTGCGCTTGATGACCTCGCGGGGCAAGGTGGTGACTGTGGCTTGCATGGGTGTCTCCGGCGTGGCTATCAATAAAACACTATATGTAGCGCATAAGATAAATCCAATACACCATAGGTAGTTTGATGGAGAGCAAAGAGAGCATCTCTTTCGTTGCGCACAGTCGCCCCGACACTTCGCTGCCAACTGAGGAACTCCACAGTTGTTGCATTGCCCGCCGGGGCGTAGCCTTGCGCTCCGCGCCCGGCAATGTCGCCGGAGCGACACATTCCAATAAAGAGACAAGCATGCAACTGATTTCTGTGCGCAGCCTAGCGGCCCGGCTTTCCCTGGGTTTTGGCGTCATTCTGGTGTTGCTGCTGGGTATGGCGGTGCTTTCCTTGCTGCGCATGCAGGCCTTGTCGGCCACGCTGGAGGAAATCACCGTCCACAACGCGGCGCGTTCGCAGACGCTCAATGTGATGGCGCGCAGTGTCTCGGGCTACGTGCAGGCGCTGGGCGACTTGGCCAGCACCGATCTTGAAGGCGGTCCGGCCGTGCTGGCACGCGTGCGTACCACGCTGACGCAGTACGACGGGGCGCAGACGCGGCTGGAAACCTTGCTTGCCGGCAACGCGCCGGCGCTGGCCTTGCTGGGGCCGGTCAAAACCACCGGCAGCGCTGCGCGCGAGTTACTGGCTCTGGGCGAGAAACTGACCGCCGGACGGGGCGACGCCGCCATGGCCTTCCAGATGCGCAACGAATACGGCAAGGACACTGCGGCCTGGAGCGCACGCCAGCAAGCCTGGGGCCAGGCGGTGGATGCGCTGAGCGACTGGCAGGACAGCGCCAACGCCACCAACTCGGCGCTGGCCACGGCCGACGCCCGCACGGCGCGCGTGCTGATCATCGTCGGCGCACTGCTGGCCTTTGCCTTTGGCAGCGCCCTGGCCTGGTGGCTGG
>JBATPF010000006.1:0-5782 GCA_049291355.1 Giesbergeria sp. | reverse complement strand
GTGGTGGCCAGCGAGGTGCGCGCCCTGGCCGGCCGCAGCGCGGCAGCCGCCAAAGACATCAGCAGCCTGATCCATACCTCGCTGGCCAAGGTGGCATCGGGCACACAGCAAGTGGGCCGCGCGGGCCAGACCACCGCCGAGGTGACCAGCTCGGTCGAGACCGTCTCGGGCCAGAATTCTGCCATTGCCCAGGAGGTCAACCAGCAAATGGGGCGCATCGGCGAAGTCAACCAGTTTGTCGGCCAGCTCGATCAGATGGCGCACCAGAACGCTGCCCTCGCCGAAGAATCGGCCGCCGCGGCCGCGTCGCTGCGCCAGCAGGCCAGCCAGTTGGGTTTGCCGGTGAGCAAGTTTGAGCTGGGCCGGTCCGGTGCGGCGCTCCAGGGCCAGACGCCCGCAGCCCTGCTGCAGCGCGCCTGAGGCCATCAACACGTACACGCTCTGCTACGTCAAAAAAATATTGAGGCAAAACCGCCCCTAGCGCCCATCAGAAAAGCGCGACACGCTATTATTTTTGATAATTTTTCCGATAACCCTAATCTCGCCATGTGGCATTCCCCGCCACAATGCTGAACATGATCACCCTGCAAGACATCCAGGACGCAGCCACCCGCCTGCAAGGCCAGGTGCTCGACACCCCCTGCGTCGAATCCCGCACGCTCTCTGAAATCGTCGGCGCGCAGATCTTTCTCAAGTTCGAGAACCTGCAGTTCACCGCCTCCTTCAAAGAGCGCGGCGCCTGCAACAAGCTCACGCAGTTAACTCCAGAGGAACGCGCACGTGGCGTGATCGCCATGAGCGCCGGCAACCACGCCCAGGGCGTGGCCTACCACGCGCAGCGGCTGGGGATTCGGGCCGTCATCGTCATGCCCAGCTTCACCCCCGGTGTCAAAGTGGAGCGCACCCGCGGCTTCGGCGCTGAGGTGGTACTGCACGGCAGCACGCTCGAAGAAGCGCGCCAGCACGCCTACCAACTGGCCGAAGAACAAGGCCTGGTGTTCGTCCATCCGTACGACGACGAGGCCGTGGCCGCCGGCCAGGGCACGCTCGCGCTGGAGATGCTCGCCGCCGTGCCGAACCTCGACACGCTGGTCATTGCCGTGGGCGGTGGCGGCCTGATTGCCGGCGTGGCCACGGCGGCCAAGGCCCTGCGCCCCGACATCGAGATCATTGGCGTGCAGACCGAGCGCTTCCCCGCCATGGTCAACGCCGTCAAGGGCACGCACCATGCCCAGGGCACCTCTACGATCGCCGAAGGCATTGCCGTGGGCACGCCCGGCACGGTCACGCTGGAAGTCGTGCGCCGCTTGGTGGACGACCTGGTGCTGGTCGATGAAGGCGACATCGAGCAGGCGGTGCTGATGCTGCTGGAGATCGAGAAAACGCTGGTGGAAGGTGCGGGCGCCGCCGGCCTGGCCGCGCTGGTGCGCTACCCGGAACGCTTCAAGGGCAAGCGCGTGGGCCTGGTGCTGTGCGGCGGCAATATTGACCCCTTGCTGCTGGCCGCCATCATCGAGCGCGGCATGGTGCGCTCGGGGCGACTGGCGCGCATCCAGGTGAGCGCGCGCGACGTGCCCGGGGTGCTGGCGGCTATTACCAAGACCGTGGCCGACGCCGGCGCCAACATCGAAGAAGTGCACCACCAGCGGGCGTTTACGCTGCTGGCGGCGCAGAACGTCGAGATTGAGCTGGTGCTGCAGGCGCGCGGCAAGGCCCACGTGCAAGAGGTGCTGGAAAAGCTGCGTGTCGCCGGCATGGAAGCAGTTTTGCGCTGAGCAGCCTAGAATCCCTGCTTTTCCCGTCCCAGTTTCAGGAGCCCCGCCATGACCGATTCTCACAGCCCCGTGCCCGCCCACCCGGTCGACCCCGTGGAGTCGGTGGTGCACGTGATCCCCGTCGTGCTTCCCGCCGTGGGGGCCATCATGATTTTTCTGCTGGCGATGATTGCGGTCACCATGGCGTGAGCCCTTTTCTGGCTCACCCCGAAGCCCCGCACCGCGGGGCTTTTTTGTTCAAGGAAGTTCTCATGCGCAACGGTCACGCTCTGGTGCTCTTTTCCGGTGGGCAGGACTCCACCACCTGCCTGGCCTGGGCGCTGGAGAACTTTGCGCATGTAGAGACCATCGGTTTTGACTATGGCCAGCGCCACCGCGTGGAGCTCGATGCCCGCCTGCGCGTCCTGGCCGAGCTGCGCGAGCACTTTGGCCATTGGCAGGGGCGTCTTGGCGATGACCATGTGATCGACTTGGCGGTGCTGGGCCAGATCAGCGACTGCGCGCTGACGCAGGACAAAGCCATTGCGCTGGGCGAAGCCGGTTTGCCCAACACCTTCGTCCCAGGGCGCAACCTGATGTTCTTCCAATTGGCCGCCGCTGTCGGCTACCGGCGCGGCCTGCGCACGCTGGTGGGCGGCATGTGCGAAACCGATTATTCGGGCTACCCCGATTGCCGCGACGACACGCTCAAGGCCTTGCAGGCGGCGCTCTCGCTGGGCATGGGCCAGAGCTTCACCATCGAGACGCCCCTGATGTGGCTTGACAAGGCCCAAACCTGGGAGCTGGCCGGCACGCTGGGCGGGCAGCCGCTGATCGACATCGTGGTGGAACACACGCATACCTGCTACGAAGGCGTCCGTGGCCAACGCCACGCCTGGGGCCATGGCTGCGGCGCCTGCCCGGCCTGCGAATTGCGGCGCAATGGATTCGAGCGCTGGAACGCCACCTTCCAGCCGACATAACCTCATGCATGTTTTGCATGGATCTTGCCATTGTCTGACAGACAGCGCGCGCCGGTCTTCTTAAAATCGACATCCCAGCCGACCCGCGGAGCCCGTGGATGCGCTTTCGCCCACCGGGGCAGCGCGCGCCCCGAGAGCCGACTGAGTTCAAGCCGTTTTTTCAAAGGCAGCGCTCAGCCACCGCACCTGCGCCAGCCGCCCGTGACCGTGACCTTGATCGTCCGCTTCCTTTGAAAAACCGATTTCAACTTAAGGAAGCTTCCGATGAACGCACCCACCATGCAGGGCCTGAACCTCAGCGCCCCTGCCTACGTCAAGAATGCCCGCCTGCTGGCCTGGGTGGCCGATATGGCTGCGCTGTGCAAGCCCGAAAGCATTGTGTGGTGCGACGGCTCGAAAGAAGAGTACGACGGCCTCTGCCAGCAGCTGGTGGATGCCGGCACCTTCAAACGCCTGAACCCGGCCAAGCGCCCCGACAGCTTCCTGGCGCTGTCTGATCCGTCCGATGTGGCGCGCGTGGAAGACCGTACGTTCATCTGCTCGGAAAAGAAGGAAGACGCTGGCCCGACCAACAACTGGATGGCTCCAAACGACATGCGCGCCACCCTGCAGCCGCTGTTTGAGGGCTGCATGCAAGGCCGCACCATGTACGTGGTGCCGTTCAGCATGGGCCCGCTGGGCAGCCACATCGCCCACATCGGCGTCGAGCTGACCGACAGCGCCTACGTGGCGGTGAACCAGCGCCTGATGACGCGCATGGGCAAGGCGGTGTACGACGTGCTGGGCGTGGATGGCGAGTTTGTGCCGTGCATGCACACCGTGGGTGCACCGCTGGCCAAGGGCGAAAAGGACGAGACGCGCTGGCCTTGCAACCCCAGCGTCAAGTACATCGTGCACTACCCCGAGACGCGCGAGATCTGGAGCTACGGCTCGGGCTACGGCGGCAACGCCCTGCTGGGAAAGAAATGTCTGGCGCTGCGCATCGCCTCCACCATGGGCCGCGACCAGGGCTGGCTCGCCGAGCACATGCTGATCCTTGGCGTGGCCAACCCCGAAGGCAAGAAGTACCACGTGGCGGCAGCCTTCCCCAGTGCCTGCGGAAAGACCAATTTCTCGATGCTGGTGCCACCGACTGGTTTTGAGGGCTGGAGCGTGACCACCATTGGCGACGACATCGCCTGGATCAAACCCCATGCCGACGGCAAGATGTATGCCATCAACCCCGAAGCGGGTTACTTCGGCGTGGCGCCAGGCACCAACATGCACACCAACCCGAACTGCATGCGCTCACTGACCCGCGACGTGATTTTCACCAACGTCGCGCTGACCGACGATGGCGACGTGTGGTGGGAAGGTATCGAGAAAGACACCGGCTCGCTGCCAGACCACTTGATCGACTGGAAGGGCAACGACTGGACACCACAGATCGCCAAGGACACCGGCGCCAAGGCCGCGCACCCCAACTCGCGCTTTACCGTGGCCGCGACCAACAACCCGGCGCTTGACCCCGCCTGGGACGACCCGGCGGGCGTGCCCATCGACGCCTTCATCTTCGGCGGCCGCCGCTCGACCACAGTGCCCCTGGTGACCGAGGCGCGCAACTGGCAGGACGGCGTCTACATGGCCGCCACCATGGGCAGCGAAACGACGGCAGCCGCTTTCGGCGCGCAAGGCGTGGTGCGCCGCGACCCCTTCGCCATGCTGCCGTTCTGCGGCTACAACATGAGCGACTACTTCCAGCACTGCCTGGACCTGGGCGCCAAGCTCAAGGCTTCCGGCGCCACGCTGCCGCGCATCTTCACCACCAACTGGTTCCGCAAGGATGCGGCTGGCAAGTTCGTCTGGCCCGGCTACGGCGAAAACATGCGCGTGCTCAAGTGGATGCTGGACCGCATCGAAGGCAAGGCCGCCGGCCACGAAACCATGTTCGGCATTGCGCCCCAGTACAGCGAAATCAACTGGACGGGCCTCGACTTCAGCGCCGCCCAGTTCGACACCGTGACCGCCATCGACAAGGCGGCCTGGAAGGATGAGCTCAAGCTCCACGACGAGCATTTCGCCAAGCTCGCCTACCACCTGCCCAAGGAATTGCTGGAGACGCGTGCAGCCATCGAGGCACGCCTGGGCGCCTGAGCAAGCCGCACATCGCGCCACAGCCACCTTCGGGTGGCTTTTTTACAGGCCACGCTTCAGACGACTGTCAGCAGGTCCAGCGTGCGCACCCACAGCAGCACCGGCAAGGCCGCCGCGGCCGCCACGAGTGCTGTGGCCATGGCCGAGCCCCAGACAGGCCCCCCGCACGCCGCTGCTGTCCTACGCAGAGGGCCAGCACCTTCCAGGCGGCTCGCACCACCCACGCCCCCATGGCCGTGGCAAGGTGAGCAAAATCGCCCACCAGCACGGCGACGCCAGTGAGCCAGGCCACGATGCCCGCGCCATCGAGCCAGCTGAACACAGCGGACACCTGCGGGCAATGCGTCATGAGCCACCACGGTGCGTTGCTCGCTGCCCCACTGCAGCTGCGCGATGCGGCCGCGATTGCGCGCCATCCAGTCGCCCAGCTTTGCCAGCCGAGTGCGCGAAGCGCCCACGATGACGTGCACCGTGCTGACACCAGCACGGGTGCGCGTGAAGCTTGTGGCTTGCATGCTAAGAGCCTGTTCAGGCTCTTAGGCCTTCGCCTGCTGCGGAGCACGCCTGGGCCACCAGCGCTGCGCAGCCATCACCGCCCAAAAGCCAAAGAACACCAGCACATCGGCCGCAGCCGGGCGCGCACGGTAGCCAAACAGGTCGGCCAGCCACTTGCCGAGCCCGCCGCCGCCGTCGTCGAGCAGGGCGCTGGTATCCCACAGCGGATCGGGGCCGGGCGGGATCCATTCGATGCCGATGAGCCGGTCGGTCCCCAGCACCAGCATGCCTGCGGCAAACAACAGCAGCAGGTTGGCGCTGACACGAAGCACCTGGTGCTGCGGCAGCAAGCGCAGGCCGCGGGAGTCCGCCCAGGCGGTCAGCGCCGCCAGCGCAATGCCGGCCAGGGCCGAAGGC
>JBATPF010000005.1:0-3585 GCA_049291355.1 Giesbergeria sp. | reverse complement strand
GACGCTGCCACCGGCCACTGGCGTGGTGCTGAGTTTCACCGCCGGCACGCCGGCCACCTTCACTCTGGCAGGCAATACCGGCGCACCGTTCGACGCCTCTACCTCGCCGCCGACGCCGCTCGCCGGCCCGCCCTATACCTTCACTTCGGGCCAGGCCATCAGCATCGACGGCTGGGAGATCAAGCTGGGCGGCACGCCGAAAACGGGCGACAGCGTCACCGTGGGCAACGCCACCGATCCGCAGTACGGCGACTGGTACAAGCGCAACACCGGCAATGCGGATGCCATGATGGCCTTGCGCGATACCCAGATGTTTGACGGCGCCACGCTCAGCGACGGATTTGCCGGTGCCATGGCGCAGATCGGTACACGTACGCAAAGCGCGCAATTTGCCGCCGAGCTGTCCTCGTCCTTCGCTGCCAACCTCGAGCGCGACCGCACCGCCGTCTCTGGCGTCAACCTCGATGAGGAAGCCGCGCGCCTGATCCAGTACCAGCAGGCCTACCAAGCTTCGGCCAAGATGGTTCAGATCGCTCAGAACGTCTTTGACACCCTGATTCAGACCATGGGGCGTTGAACGCCAAGGAATTCGCCATGAGCAACGCACTCAACCGCCTTTCCACCGCCAACATGTACGACAGCGCGCTGCGCAACATGACGTCGCGGCAGACCTCGCTGGCCAATCTGCAGGAAAACCTAACGTCCGGCAAACGTGTCGTGCGCGCCAGCGACGACCCAGTCGCTGCAGCGCAGGCCGAGCGCTCCATGACGCGCATGACCCGCATCCAGACCGAGCAGCGCGCGCTCGACCTGCAGCGCAACGCCGTGGCCCAGGCCGAGTCCTCGCTGGGCGACGCCGTCGGGGTGATGCAGCAGATGCGCGAATTGGTGGTTTCTGCCGGCAACGGCGCTTTCAACGCCAGCGACCGCGCTTCGGTGGCCAGCCAGTTGCAGGGGCTGCGCACGCAGCTGCAGGAGGTCGCCAACCGCAAGGACACCAACGGGGTCCCGCTGCTTAGCGCTCTGGGCAGCGCGGCGACGCCGTTTCTGAACGCCCTGGGCGAGTTCGATGGTCTGGCCGGGCAAATGGCCGGGACTTCGGTAAGCATCCCCAACGCGCTCGACGGCGACGCCGCCTTCATGTTCCAGCCGCAGCGCGACGGCGTCTTCAATGCCAGCGTGAGCGCAGCCGCGCCGGTCACCCATTCTCTCGGAAGCAGCGCAGTCACAGCCACTGATCCGGCACAAGTTGCCCTGACTCCTGCTGGCAATGCCTATGACTACCAAATCAGTGTCAGCTACATCGCCGGCGGCGCGCCAGGCACGCTGGCAGCGCAATACAGCGTCACCAGCACCCCGCCTGGAGCCCCTTTGAATGGCGCCAACCCATTTACCTCGGCCGACTATGTCCCGGGGCAACCGGCGTCGCTTGCGGTGACCGCCATCCCGGGCCTTCGCCTGAACCTCACCGGAAGCCCACAACTGGGCGACACGATGACGATCGCGCTCAAGCCCAGCACCAGCATCTTCGACACGGTGGACACCGCCATCCGCGGCATCGGCTCCGGCAGCGCCAGCGCGTCCACCCAGGCGGTGGGCCAGGCGCTGGCCAACATGGATCGCGGACTGGAACGCCTGCAGTCGGTGCGCAGCTATGCGGGCGAATTGCTCAACCGTGCCGACCGCATCAGTGGCAACCAGGACACGCGCAACGTGCAGCTTGAGGCCGACCGCTCGCGCGCCGAGGACCTCGATATGATTCAGGGCATTTCCGACTTTCAGAACCAGCAGGTCGGGTACGAGGCAGCCCTGAAGTCCTACGCCATGGTGCAGAAGCTGTCGCTGTTCAACTTCATTTCTTGATCTCCGGCGTGTGCTGCACACGCCGCTCAGCGCATGGTCCAATCCGTTCTCGGCAGCCTGGTTCTCGCCTACCGCCCCTTGTGGGGCCGTGGGCGCACGCTGGCCGGCGTTGAACTCAAGGTCCAGAGCGACGCCCTCGCCCCCGTGGATACCCCGCATCTGCTGCGCACCCTGGTCGAACTGTGGACGGCCAGCAGCCCGCCGCTGCTGCTGGCACCGCAAAACCGCCAACTGCTTTGCGACATGCTGGAACACGCGCCGCGCGGCACACCCTGGATCGCCGTGCCGGGCGATTCGCTGGACGACTCCGCCATTCACGAGCGCGTCAAGGCCGCGCACCAGCGCGGTCTTCGCCTGGTATGGCGCGGCGAGCTTTCTCGCCTGCCCGAACCCGGCATCGCCGCGTGCTTTGAAAACAGTCTGCTGAGCCTGAGTGCCGAAAACGCCGCCGCGGTCCTTCAGGCGCAGTCGGCTGCGCGCGCGGCGGCCAAAAACGAAAAGCACGCTCCCAGCGCAAGCCCGGTGATCGACGGGCAGATGTACGAAAACCTTCCCAGCCGCGCGCTGCTCACGCACTGCCTGGACGAGCACAAGGCCCTGGCGATTGCCGGCTGGCCGGTGGACGACATCCTTTACTCGCTGCGCCACCAGCCGGCTGCGCCCTCGCACCACATCATCTTGCGGCTGATGAAAGCCATCGATGCAGACCAATCGCTGGAGACGTTTGAAAACATCGTGAGCGAAGACCCGGTGCTCGCCTACCGTTTCATGGTCTACACCAATTCGGCGGCGCTCGGGCTTCGCACCGGCGTCGATTCGCTGCGCCGGGGTTTTGTGATGATGGGGTATGGCTCGCTCAAGCGCTGGCTCTCAGACCAATTGCCCCACGCCAGCACCGAGCCCGACATGGAACCAGTGCGTGCCGGTGCGGTCATCCGCGCGCTGCTGACCGACCACCTTCTGGAGGCCGGCATCCAGAACGAGCTGCGCCGCGAGGTCTACCTGTGCGGCCTGCTCCATAACCTCGGAGATCTTTTGGGCGAACCGCTGGGCAATGCGCTGCACCGCGTCCCGCTCTCCGAGCGCATCTACGACGCGGCGGTGATGCACACCGGGCCCTATGCACCGGCGCTGGAGATGGCGCTGGCGCTGGAAGGGGACGACTGCGCGGCGATCCGCGAGCTGGGCGAAACCTACGAAATGGGCCTGGAGGAAGTCAACCGCGCCCTGCTGCGCGTGCTGTCCTCACTGGAGGTTGTGAGAGGGAGCTAGCCATGAGCGGGACGCATGGGGCCGCGAGGCGAGGCGTGTTGCGGCCATCAAAACCAGTGCAGCGCATGCCAGTGCCGCCGCGCAAGGGCCTAGGCTGGCCGCGCCGCCCCGCCGAGCTGGCGGCGTCCCCCTCCCGGGTCGCGCAGCGAACCGAGAGAGGGGTGAAGGAGCGCAGCGACACAGGAGGTGTATCAGCTCATCCGCGCACCCGCTCGAACACGCGCCAGAAGGCCGCGTCCTGCGAGGTGGCAAAGTTCACCCGCATCAGCGTGCTGGGCTGCCGGCTGGCATGGAACAGTGCTCCCGGCGCCAGCAGATAGCCCTCATCGAGCATGCGTTGGGCCAGGGCGTCGGTGTCGACCCCCGTTTCCACCCAGCCAAACAGGCCGGCCGGCTCGGCCGCAAAGCTGCAGCCCGCCGCTTGCGCCAGTTGCACGCAGCGCACCCGGG
>JBATPF010000004.1:0-5071 GCA_049291355.1 Giesbergeria sp. | reverse complement strand
GCGGCACCTCGTTGCCCTCGCCATCGACGATCTTGGCTTCGGTGCAGAAGGTGGCACGCCCGGAGCAGCCCAACTTGCCGTGCTGACGCCCCTCTTCTGAAAGGTACATGGACGGCAAGATGGTCCCCACAGGCGAGAGTTCGGTCATGCCAAAGCCCTGGAACACCTCGGCCTGGGGAATCGCTTTTTGAGCACGCAGCAGCAAGGCATCGGGCAGCGCCGAGGCGCCGTAGAACACGGTGCGCAGGGAGCTCAGGTCGCGGTGCGGGCCCATACTGGGGTGGTCCAGCATCATCTGGATCATCGTGGGCACCAGGCACAGGTTGGTCACCTGGTGCTGCTCGATGGTGTCGAGCACCTTGGCCGGATCAAACGCCGGGATGATGGAATGCGTATTGCCTTCCACCCAGTGCGGGAACGCCAGGCCCATGTCGGCCAGGTGGAACATGGGCGCAGGGTGCAGGTAGGTGCCCCCCGGGCCCGCCAGGCCTTCGGCCCGCACCGCCAGGCCCGAGCTGCACAGGTTGTTGTGGCTCAGCATCACGCCCTTGGGGAAGCCCGTGGTGCCCCCGGTATAAAAAATGCCAGCCAGGTCATTCCCCCGGCGCAGCGCATCGGCCACCGGCGCGGTTTGGGCGACCAGTGCTTCGTAGCCGTGCATGCCCTCGGGCGTTTCGCCATCGCCACAGTAGATGAACTCGCGCAGCGTGGTCGATTCACGCCGGAACTGTGCCACCATGCCCTTGAAGGTTTCATCCACCAGCAGAACGGTCGAGCCCGAATCCTCCAGCGAATACAGGATTTCTGCGGGCGACCAGCGGATGTTGCAAGGATTGAGCACGGCCCCCGCCCAGGGCACAGCCATCTGGTATTCCAGGTAGCGCTCGGAGTTGAGCGACAGCATGGCCACGCGGTCGCCGCTCTGCACGCCGAGCTTTTGCAGCGCTCCGGCAAAACGCGCCACACGATCGGCAAACTCGCCAAAAGTGCGTGTCTGGTCGCCCCAGCGCACGGCGATGCGGTGGGGGTGCTGTTGCACCGAGCGGTGCAGGCTTTGGGTCAGGTACATGGGGTTTGTCTCCAGAGTGGGAGGGAATCAACAACGTTTTCTTCTTGGCCCATGGTACAAATCGGGTGCCTTTCGGGCGATGGCAGCAGACACCGTTCTGATGGCAAAACACCTCACAATCCCCTCTGTAGGCGAGTGTTCGTGCATGCTTTCTCCTCCACCGAGCATTCCCATCGTCTTCGTGCAGAACATGCTGGCCGGCCTGGCGGCGGCGAAGCAGCCGACGCAGGAGTGGCTGGCTGCGGCTGGTATTGCACCGCCTTTGCTGGACCACCCGTCTGCTCGCGTCACGGCCGATCAGTACGCGCGCCTGCTGCAGGTGCTGATGGAGCGATCGGGGGATGAAGCCCTGGGGTTTCTTTCCCGTCCTCTGCGGCCGGGCACGCTGGCCTTGCTGGCACGCAGCACGCTGGGCGCGGGCACCCTGGGCGTGGCGCTGCGGCGCCTGGTGCGCGCCTTTGGACTGGTGCAGGATGACCTGTGCATGGACCTTCTGCACGAAGGGAGCCTGAGCGCAGTGGCGCTGCGTACCGCCAGTCCCACCGCGAGCTATCCGGTCTTTTTACACGAACTGCTGCTGCGCGTGTTCTGGCGCCTGCTGGCCTGGCTGGCCGGTGGACGCCTGCCAGTGCATCGCTTTGACTTTGCCTTCCCGCGCCCGCCCCACGCCAGCAGTTACGCGCAGCTGTTTCCGGGGAACGTGGTGTTCGACCAACCCTGCTGCGCATTCTGGTTCGACAGCCGACGCTTGCAAACGCCCGTGCGGCGCGACGAGGCGGCGCTGCGAAGTTTCCTGGCAGAAGCGCAGACCCAGATCATCATTCCCCGCCGAGGCGAAGGCTCCCTGCCCGCACGGGTACGCGCCCACCTGCTGCAGGAGCAGCCCGATTGGCCCAGCCTCGAATCGTGCGCGGCGGCATTGAACATGGCGGTCTCCACCTTGCAGCGCCGCCTGGCCGAAGAGCACACCTCGTTTCGCGCCGTCAAGGACAGCCTGCGGCGCGACATGGCCATTGCGCGGCTCAACAGCAGCCAGGTTCCATTGGCGGTGCTGGCAGGCGAACTGGGGTTTTCCGACAGCGCCGCCTTCCAGCGCGCGTTCAAGGGATGGACCGGCGTACCACCGGGCAGCTACCGACACCCGGAGCAAGGGTAGCCATCGAGCAGCGCGCGCCCCGCCGCCCTGGGTAGCCCACCCGTTTCAGAGTGCGGCTTCGAGAATCACCCGGCTGATTTCTGGCGTGATGGCGCGCTGCTCGCCCAGCTTGACCATGCCGTGCTCGGTCAGGGCTTTCACTACCGCATCCACCGCCTCACCGCCCAATTGGTAGGCCGATAGCCGGGTAGGAATGCCCACGCTTTCAAAGAACTGCGCCGTGCGGGCAATGGCCGCGTCGATACGCTCGTCGTCGCTGCCCTCGGTGATCTGCCAGACGCGCGCGGCGTACTGCAGCAATTTCTCGCGCTTGGCCTCACGCCGCGCCTGCATTACCTGCGGCAGCACGATGGCCAGGGTGCGCGCGTGGTCGATGCCATACAGCGCGGTCAGCTCGTGGCCGATCATGTGCGTGGCCCAGTCCTGCGGCACACCGGCGCCAATCAAACCGTTGAGCGCCAGCGTGGCCGTCCACATCAGATTGGCGCGGTTGTCGTAGTCGGGCTCGCCCTCCTGCATGGCGCGCGGCGCCAGTTCAATGAGCGTCTGCAGCAGGCCTTCGGCAAACCGATCCTGCGCCAGGCCATTCACCGGGTAGGTCAGGTATTGCTCCATGGTGTGCACAAAGGCGTCCACCAGGCCGTTGGCAATCTGCCGCGGAGGCAAGGTGTAGGTCTTGGTCGGGTCGAGCACCGAGAACTGCGGGAAGCACAGCGGGCTGGAGAAGGCCAGCTTGGCGTGCGTGGCCTTGCGCGTCACCACGCCGCCGCTGTTCATCTCCGAACCCGTGGCGGGCAGGGTGAGCACGGCCCCCATGGGCAGGGCGCGGGTGATATTGCTGCCACGCTTTTCCAGGATGCTCCAGGTGTCGCCTTCAAACGGCACGGCGGCGGCAACGAACTTGCTGCCGTCGAGTACCGAGCCGCCACCCACGGCGAGCAAAAAGTCGATGCGCTCGGCACGCGCCATTTCTACGGCGCGCGAGAGCGTTTCATAACTGGGGTTGGGCTCGATGCCCCCAAACTCGAACACGGTGCGCTCGCCGAGCGCCGCCAGCACTTCAGCCAGCGTGCCGGTGCTGCGCGCGCTGCCGCCGCCGTAGAGCACCAGCACGCGGGCTTCCTGCGGCACGAATTGGCTGATTTCGGCGATCTTGTCGGCACCAAAAAGAATGCGTGTAGGGTTGTAGAAATTGAAATTGAGCATGGTTTCGGCTTTGCAAATCGAAGGGTGGAAGGGCACATCGCGCTGCGCCCACGCCCTGCGTTGTACTCCCTGCGCGCCGCGAATGCTGTGCCGCACCCGACAGCCCTGCAGCGGCCATCAGCTACTTATTTAATAGCTATACTCACCCGCCCCATATGCGCTAGAGGCCAAAAAACATCAAACTTTTGAAGCCCACTCAGCCGCCGCGCTGCGCCGCCTCGTACAAACCCTGGACGCGCGGCGCGTTGCGTTCCAGCTCGCGGATGCGCGCCGGCCCCGAGGGGTGGGTGGAGAGAAACGCCAGTCCGCTTTGGCGTTCGCCGGTGGCGTTGCCCATCTTGGTCCACAAGCTGGCGCCGGCTTTGGGATTGAAACCGGCCCGCGCCGCCAGCTCCAGGCCCACCAGGTCCGCGTCGCTCTCGTCGCTGCGGCTGAACTGCAGCGTGAGCAACTGCCCACCGAGCCCCGCCGCCAGGTGGCCCAGATCGCCCAAGCCAAGCAACTGCGCACCCAGCCGCAGGCCCAGGTTGGTGGCCTGGGTTTTGGCCAGGCGCTCGCGCGCGTGCTCGCGCAGCGCATGCGCCATTTCGTGGCCCATGACCATGGCGACTTCGTCGTCGCTCAGTTGGAGCTGGTCGAGGATTCCGGTATAGAAGGCGATCTTGCCGCCGGGCATGCAAAAGGCGTTGATCTGCTTGCTGCCAATGAGGTTGACTTCCCAGCGCCACTCGGCGGCGCGGGGGTTCCAGCGTGCGGTGAACGGAATCAATCGCCGGGCAATGGCGCGCAGGCGTTCGAGCTGCGGGTGGCCGGCCGGCGCCAACGCGCGCTGCGAACGGGCCTGCGCCAGCAATTGCGCGTACTGCTGGCGCGCAGCGTCCTCAAGGATTTCGGCAGGAACGAGCTTGCGCAGCGACGAGGCTTCGCCCACATCCACCTGGGACAGCGCGGGCGCGGCGGCAGCCAGGCCCGCTGCCAGCAAAAAGCCGCGGCGGGCATTCCAAACTTCGCCGCGCGCGGCGCAGAGACGGCAGCAGCCTGCGGGAGCGCCGGCATTTTCGGTCGCTGTAGCGCCGTGCAGGAACATCGGGGAAAAGGCCATGGCCGGCAGTCTAGCGGGACCGTGCGGCCCCCGTGTCTAGGTCATCGTGCCTCTCAAGAGGTCCGCTGGAAGGCTCATCCGCCTGCAGGTCGGAGGGCGGCATGCCCGGCGCGCAGCTCGGCCCAGATCACCAGCAGCAGCCCCGCCAGCACGCCGGCCAGGCCCCAGAACGCCATCGCCGAGGGCGACTCGCCCACCACGGCAATGGCCAGCGCAAACGCCGTGACCGGCTCAGCCAGCGCCAGGGTCACCGCCGTGGCGCCGCTGATATGGCGCAGTGCGTGGCTGAAAAGAAGATAGGCCACGCCGGTAGCCACCAGACCCAGGTAGGCCAAGATGGCCCAGGTGCCCGCTGTTGCTCTCAAAGGCCCGCCCAGCACTCCCGCCACCGGCAGCGACAGCAGAGCCGCGGTGCCGAACACCGCCAGGTTCACGCTGGCCGCGCCGGCCTGCCCCACCAGCAGTTTGTTTAGCAGCGCATAGGCCGCGTACGCCAGCCCCGCCAGCAAACACAGCGCGATGCCGGCCAGCGGAGCGC
>JBATPF010000003.1:0-2650 GCA_049291355.1 Giesbergeria sp. | reverse complement strand
GGCGGCACCTCACCCTTTGGCACGCGCCGCGAGATGCCGGTTTTTATTGAAGAAAGCATCCTCGCGCTGCCACGCATTGCCATCAACGGCGGGCGGCGCGGGTTTTTGGTGCAGCTCGATCCACAAGTCTGCGTGCAGTTGCTGGGCGCCCGGCCGGTTCAGTGCGCGCTGGAGTAGGCGCAGCAAGGGGGCATGGCGCGGCTGGCAGAATGGCGCGCCGCAGCGCTGCCAGCGGCTGATCCTCGTTTTGACTGTTTTGGGAGTGCTTTTCGTGCCTGTTGCCTATAGCTTTGCTGCGGTGCTTGCCGCCTACCTGCTCGGCTCGGTTTCCTTTGCCGTGGTCGTCAGCCGCGCCATGGGCCTGGCCGATCCGCGCACCTTTGGCAGCAAGAACCCCGGCGCCACCAATGTGCTGCGCTCGGGCAGCAAGGCGGCCGCCATCGTGACGCTGCTGCTCGACGCCGCCAAGGGCTGGCTGCCGGTGGTGCTGGTGCGCTGGTACGGCGCGCCGTATGGACTGGAAGATGGCACGCAGGCGATGGTGGGCCTGGCCGCATTTGTGGGCCACCTCTGGCCGGTGTTTTTCCGCTTTCAGGGCGGCAAGGGTGTGGCTACAGCGCTGGGCGTACTCGTGGGTTTCAGTCTCTGGCTGGGGCTGGCCACTGGAGCCACGTGGCTGATCGTGGCGTTTTTCTTCCGCTATTCGTCGCTGGCGTCGCTGGCCAGCGCCCTGTTTGCGCCGGTGTATTACGTGATGGTGGGCGGCATCGTCTGGGATACCGAGCGCAGCATTGCCGCGTCCATCGTGGTGATGTCGAACTTGCTGGCCTGGCGGCACAAGGACAACATCGTGCGGCTGATCAAGGGCACGGAATCGCGCCTGGGCAGCAAGAAGGCGGCGCCTGGCAGCGCTGCCGTGGCCCCAAAGGCGCGCCGCAAGCGGCATTGAGAGGGTTGATGGCGAAGCGTCTGCGAGTGACGCCCGGCGAGAAGAAGTTGACGAGCCTTACCCCCGGCACTGGCTCCACAGTTAGGGCTGCTTGGTTCCCCACCTGACCCGGTTGGCCGCTTCACCATGCGGGGAGGCCCGTCACCAATGATTGTATGCGACGCGCCGCCTGTGCTTCAGCGCGCACCCGGCAGCATGCGCAGTACGGTGTTGTCGCGCTGCACGTAGTGATGAAACAGGGCGGCAGCGGCATGCAGGCCGACCAGCACATAGCCCACCGTGGCGCCGGTTTCGTGCAGATCCTTGAACCAGCGTGCCGTTTCCTTGCTCTCGCTGATGGGCAGCAGTGGGAGCGCAAGCCCGCCGGGCAAGGCGACGGGCGCGCCCTTGGCACTGAGGGCCATCCAGCCCAGGAACGGCAGGCCGATCATCAGCGCGTACAGCGCCAGGTGCACGATGTGCCCCAGCAGCGTCTGCCAGGCGGGCGGCAGCGGTGCGATGGCCGGGCTAGGGCCTTGAGCGCGCGCCAGCAACCGGAGCCAGACGAGGGAAAAAACAGACAGCCCAAGAACGTAATGCACCGACATGAGCAGAGCGCGCCCAGCGCTGCCTTTGGGGTAAATCCCCTTCAGCTCCATGGTGGCGGCGGTGGCGACGAGCAGTACGGCCATCAGCCAGTGCAGGGCAATCGACCAGCGGCTGTAGTGTTGGGCCAGGGTATTGGGGGTCATGGGTGGTTTCCTGTTCGAAGAAGCGCCATCTTCGCAGCACAAGATGAAGCGCTGATGAAGGCGATAGTGCGACGGCGATCGGGCGACCCTGCCGCAGCCACATAGAATCCTGCCACATGTCCTACCTCGTGCTCGCCCGCAAGTACCGCCCGCGCAATTTCACCGAGATGGTGGGCCAGCAGCACGTGGTGCAGGCGCTGACCAATGCGCTCACCCAGCAGCGGCTGCACCACGCCTATTTGTTCACCGGCACGCGCGGTGTGGGCAAGACCACGGTCTCGCGCATTCTGGCCAAGTCGCTCAATTGCCAGGGCGTGGACGGGCAGGGCGGCATCACCGCCACCCCTTGTGGCGTGTGCGCGGCCTGCACGGCCATTGATGCTGGGCGTTTTGTTGATTACACCGAACTTGACGCGGCCTCCAACCGCGGCGTGGACGAAGTCCAAAGCTTGCTCGAACAAGCGGTCTACAAGCCGGTGCAGGGGCGCTTCAAGGTCTTCATGATCGACGAAGTCCACATGCTCACGACCACGGCGTTCAACGCCATGCTCAAGACGCTCGAGGAGCCCCCCGAATACCTCAAGTTCGTGCTCGCCACGACCGACCCGCAAAAAGTGCCGGTGACCGTGCTCTCGCGCTGCTTGCAATTCAACCTGCGCCCCATGGCGCCCGACACGGTGCAGGAGCATCTCGCGCAGGTTCTTGCGGCAGAGCAGATCGAAGCCGAGCCGGCCGCGCTGCGCCTGCTGGCCAAAGCCGCGCGCGGCTCCATGCGCGACGCGCTTTCGCTGACCGACCAGGCGATTGCTTTTGGCAGTGGCCGCATCCAGGAAGCACCCGTACGCCAGATGCTGGGCAGCGTGGATCGCTCGCATGTGACGCTGCTGATCGACGCCCTGGCACGCGGCGACGGCCGCACCGTGGTGGAGACCGCCGAGGCGCTGCGCCTGCATGGTCTGTCGGCCGCTGC
>JBATPF010000002.1:0-3837 GCA_049291355.1 Giesbergeria sp. | reverse complement strand
TATTGATCCGGCCCTGAGAAGTCTTAAGCCGCATAGCGGACGTGGCGGTCCTGGAAGTAGCTCATGACGCGCTCGGGGTTTTGCTCCAACATCGCCATGTGGTCGTTGGCCGCTTCGCGTAACTTGGCCTTGGTTCGCACCGGTACGCGCTTGCCCATCTCCTGCTTCAAGTGCGCGTTGAGCCGCTCCTCTGGGTTGAGTTGCGGGCTGTAGCTGGGCAGATAAAACAGCTCAATCTGGCCCTGCCGCTCAGCCACCCACGCCTTGACCAGCTTGCTGTGGTGAACCCGCAGGTTGTCCAGGATCAGAAAGACTTTTTTCCCCGCGTCTTTGATCAAAGCTTGCAGAAATTCAATCAGCTTCTCAGCATCGAACGCCTCGTCAATGATCATCCAGCGGGTCTTTCCCTGATTGGTCACCGTGGCAATCATGGACAGCTTTTGACGGGTGCCGCCCACGGCCATGGTCACCGGTGTTTTGCCCGCTGGTGCGAAGCTTCTGCCGCGCACATCGGTGTTGACCAAAGCCGTCTCATCGCCCCAGTGAATCTCAGCCCCCTCGGCCCTGGCGCGTTGCTCGATGCCGGGGTACTCGCCTTCCAGCCAAGCCTGCACGGCAGCAGGGCTTTGTTCGTAGGCGCGCTTGATGGGCTTTTGCGGTGTGAAGCCCCAACGGGTGAGGTACTTGCCGATGCTGCGCACTTGCAGCTTGATGCCAAATTCCTGCTCGATGAGTTGGCCCACTGCGGCCCGGCTCCACAAGCTGAAATCCATCTTGAGTTGCTCGGGGCGTTTGTCGATGATCATGCGCTGGATGGTGTCTTCTTGGGCCTCACTGAGCACCCGGCCATCGCCTCTGGCTCGTCCACGAACAGCGGGGCGAATCGCTCCCCAGCCGCCAGCGTCAAACAGATCGATAGCAGTTCGCACTGTCGGGTAACTCAGCCCCGTCATCGTGACGATCTGCATGATCTTGGTGCCTTGCTTGTACAGCCTCACGACTTGCTTGCGGCGTTCGTGAAGTTGCTCCAGCGTTTGATTTCTTGCGCTTTCTTTTTCCATGACTTTCTGATCACGAAAATCAGAAAAAGTTCAGACTTTATTGGGCCTTATCTATAGTGAGCGCATTGACATTGCCGTTGGTTGGTTCCATTCCTTGTATGGCCAGGGTGCTGCCGTCCGAGGAGAGCGCGACCTTCTCCCCGAAATAGCTTTTGCCGGAGCGCAGAACCGTTTGTGGCTGCCATGGTTGCGCGCTGCTGGGGCGCGTGAAAACGTACACAGCAGAGTCGGCGGCGGGGCTTGACTGGCCGATGGCCAATGTCAGGGCGTCCTTGGACAGCCGTGGATAGCCGTCCAAACCGTAGGTAAATTTGGTGGGGACACGTCCCGAGGGGAATTCGTGGCTGATGGCATTGACAATGTCATAGGTCTTCGCCGCCGTATAAGCGCCGCAACTGCTGGCGTCGCACGCGCGCAGGCGGTAGTGGGCGTTGAGGCTTGCTGCCAGGCTGGACGCAGAGGCGGTTGCGTAGAGGGCGCCTGAAATCTGTTGAATTCCCGCTTGAGCGTAGGTAAAGCCGGTGCCGGTGGCCTGGTTGTAACCGTCTGCCTTGGCCTCTGCCAGCGGGCCCGCGCCGTCCGGATCCACAAACAGTTCATAGCGGGTGGCGCCAGGTGTCGCGCTCCATCCGAAGGTTCCGAGGTTGCTCACCGTGAAGTTCGTGGGTGCCGCGAGGTTGGTTGCGGGTGGCTGCGCCGTGTCGCCAGAGCCGCCGCCACAGCCCGCCAGGGCCACCAGGACGCAGCCCAGGGCCACAGCGGTTCGCAAAGGGCTTGTGGCGCGCGAGTGCGCAGGAATCAAACCGCGGGTGGGGGTCATCTCGAACAGCCTTCTTGAAAACGAATGATGCGCCGGCGAACCGTTGGGGGCCGCCGCGCTGTGCCGGGCGATTGGAACACTGCCGATAGAAAACGGCGTTTCTATTTGTACTACTGTGTCTGCAGGGCGGGTCAGGGCAAGGCAGGCCCTTGCTCACGCCGTGCTGCCACCCGGCAGGCCGCCCAGCCACTGCCGCAGCGCATCCAACGGCAGCGGGCGGCTGAAAAGGTAGCCCTGGCACACGTCACAGCCCAGGCGGTCGAGAAAGGCATGCTGCCCCTCGGTCTCCACGCCGTCGGCCACCACAACCAGTCCCAGGTGGTGTGCCAGGCCGATGGAGGCGGTGCAGATGGCGGCGTCGTTGGGGTTGGTTTCCAGATCCTGCACAAAGCTGCGGTCGAGCTTGAGGATGTCGAGCGGAAGGCGCTTGAGGTAGGCGAGCGAGGAATACCCGGTGCCGAAGTCGTCCATGGCCAGGCGCACGCCCAGGGCGCGAATCTGCTCCAGCCGCTGGATGCTGGCCTGGGGGTCCTGCATGGCAACGGATTCCGTGATCTCCAGCGTCAAGGCGGCCGCCGGCAGGCCGTTGATGTGCAGTATTTCGGCAATCTGTTCGGGCAGGAGCGGATTGCGCAACTGCACGGCGCTGAGGTTGACCGACATGCCCAGATGCGTGAAGCCGTCGCGGTGCCATTGGGCCAGGGTGCTGCAGGCAAGCTGCAGTACCAGCTTGCCCACCTGGTTGATCAGGCCCAGCTCCTCCGCCAGGGGGATGAAATCGAGTGGCGCGATCCAATGGCCTTCGGAGTGTTGCCAACGGATCAGGGCCTCGAATCCCAGGACTGTGCGGGTGCGGCAGTCCACCAGCGGCTGGTAATGCACCTCGAAGCGCTTGAGCGCGACCGCGTCTTTCAGCGCCCGTTCCATGGCCGCGCGCTGGGTGGCCACGGCCATCATGGCCGGGTCGAAGCAGCGGTACGTGCCTTTTCCCATCTGCTTGGCCTGGTACATGGCGATGTCCGCGCTTTGCATCAGACTGCCGCGGTCGCGTCCGTCCTGCGGATAGAAACAGATGCCGATGGAGGTGGAGGGGCTCAGTTCCTGTCCTGCCAGGGTGACCGGTTGGGACAACGTCTCCAGCAACTTGGTGGCTGTCGACAGGGCATGCTGGGGTTCGCCCATGTCCGAAAGCACCACCACGAACTCGTCCCCACCGAGCCGGGCCACGATGTCGTTCTCGCGCACAGCGCTGCGCAGGCGCTGTGCCGTCACGCGAAGAAACTCGTCCCCTACGCCGTGGCCCATGCTGTCGTTGATGCCCTTGAAGTTGTCCATGTCCAGGAACAATACGGCCAGTCGCCGGTTGTGGCGCCGCGCGTCGGCCACGAGCTGGTCCAGCCGCGCCTCCAGCGCGTAGCGATTGGCCAGGCCGGTCAGGGTGTCGTGGTGCGCCAGGCGTTCGATGGCGCGCGCGGCGTTGCGCTGCTCGGTGACGTCGGAGTAGAGGGTGACCAAACCACCGTGCGGTATGGGGGCTCCCACCAGATCAATGACGACCCCGTTGGGCCGCACGCGCTCCATGCGGTGGTGTGTGGGGTGCAACGCCTTGGCCGTGAGATCTGCCACGAAAGCTTCCACATCGACCGCGCCGTATTCACCGCGTTCGGCATTGAAGCGCGCCAGTTCAGAGAAATGGGGGCACTGGTTGACCAGCTCGCGGGTAAAGCCCAGCAGGCGGATGGCTTCGTCGTTCATCAGCACCAGGTGCAGATCCTTGTCGAAGACGCTCACGCCGCGAGGCAGGTTGTCGGCCAGGGTCTGCAGCAGGGCGTTCTTCTCGGTCAGGGCGGCCTCGCGCGCCTTGTTTTCGGTGATGTCGATGTAGCTGCTGACGAAGCCCACCGTACGCCCGTCGGCCTGCATCGGGCAGCCCTCGATCAGGTGCGTGCGGCCCGT
>JBATPF010000001.1:0-7544 GCA_049291355.1 Giesbergeria sp. | reverse complement strand
GGGGTAGCGCGCCCACCAGTCGCGCACGCCGGGCAGCCCCTCGGCCAGCTTGGGCTGCACCGCCAGACTGATGCCGCCGCGCCCCGGCAAGGCGGTGGGCGGCGGGGCTACCGGCAACTGATAGCTGCCATCGAGCTGCACCAGCGTGCCCTGCTGCACCGACACCGGCACGGCGGGCACGATGCGCTGCTGCGCCTTGAGCGCGTCGCGCGCGCCGCCGAGCGTGTCGTGCGCTTCAATTTCCCACAGCAGCGACTGGGCGCGGGTTTGCGCCAACTGCTCGGGCGCGGTCACATCCCAGGCAATTTCACGCGCTTCGCCGGCGGGGATGTCCACTGTCTGCGGCTTTAACATGCCCCCACGCTCTCCCGCTTCGCGTGGATCGCTGCCCCCCGAGGGGGCGCTCGCTTGCTTGGGGCGGCCCGGCGCGGCGCTCGGTTCCAACAGCGTGGCGCGCGGGGCGGCTTCCACCTTCATGGCCTTGGCCGTCGTGTTGCGCAGGGTGATTTGGGCACGGAACTGGTCGCCTTCACGCACCAAGGGCGGCAGGCCGCTGATGATTTGCAGGTCCTGCGTACTGCGAATGGTGGCCGAGCCTGTGCCAAACAGGCCGATGCCGGAATCGGCCACCGCGACGATGCGAAAACTCGTCAGCGCGTCGTTCAGCGGCACGGTGACCTGGGCCTGGCCCTTGTCGTCGAGCTTGACCACGGGTTGCCACAGCAGCAGCGTGTCGAGCAATTCACGCGTGGGTGCGCGGCCGCCACCGCCGCCGGGTGGCGCGGCTTTCTTGCCGTAGTGGCGCCGGCCGATGATTTCCATTTGCGCCGTGGCCGTCTGCACGCCCCAGGCGCGGCGCTGCAGCATGGCGCCCAGCAGGTTCCAACTGGTGTTGGGCATAAGTTCAAGCAGCGCTTCATCCACCGCGGCCAGCGCCACTTCGGCGTTCGCGGCAGGTTTGCCGTCCGGCAGCGTGGCCGTGATGCTGACTTGCGCCTTGCCGCGCACCGGGTAGCTGGCCTGGTCGGCCGCCATCTTCACATCGATGCGGTGCGCTGCCGCGCCCACCTTGATTTCGGCCATGCCAAAGCGGAAGGCCGGTTTGCTCAGGTCCACAAGGGCGGTGGGCAGTTGGTACTGCTTGCCGTCGTACCAGAAGGCGCCCCACCATTCGCGCGGTGCCTTGTAGCCCCAGGTGAAGAAGCTGTACCAGGGCACTTCGCTCAAGCGGCCGCGCAGCGCCAGCACGCTGATGTACACGTTCGGCCCCCAACTGGGCTGCACCTTGAGCGCCACACTCGGGTCCTTGCCCGAGAGCGTCATCACTTGCGTTTCGATAATGCCTTCGCGCTCCACCGCCACCAAGGCAGTGGCTTCGCGAAACGGCATGCGCACCTGCAGGCGCACGGTCTCACCCGCCTGGTAGCTGCGCCGCTCGGGCAGCACGTCGATGCGGTCGTGGGTCTCGCCGCCAAACCACTGCTCGCCCGCACGGCTGACCCAGATGGACGAGGCCGCATCAAAGGTGTTGCCGTCCTTGTCGCGCGCGGTGGCGACAAGTTCGATCTCGCCTACGTCGTCGAGCTTCGCCTCGCACAGCAGCAGGCCGCGCGCGTCGCTCTTGCCGGTGCACAGGGTGCCCAGGTCGCGCGTTTCGGTGTGGTTGTCGTAGCTGTAGAAGCCGCCGACGATGCGCTTCCTGCTGCTCGTCGTCGTACGCGCCAGGGCCTGCACCTGCATCGGCACGCCGGCCTGAGGCTTGCCGTCGGGTGAGAGCGCCAGCACCTGGAAACGCGCCTTGCTGCCCGATGACACCCAGCCTTCGGTCTTGATGCCGGCCACCACGCCGGCTGGCCACAGGGTGCGGGTGCTACGCAAAGTCTGGACCTCGCCGCCCGGGTCGGCGTAGGTGGCTTCGATGACCAGTTCTTGTGCGCTTGCTGCGCGCGGCACCGGGTCGAGCGTGACCTGCCCAGCTCCTTTGCTATCCAGCGTCAGCGGCAGTTTGTCTGCAATGATGCGGGTGTCGCTGGCGGAGGTAGATGGAGCGCCGGACTCGTCTTCCTCCTCGGCCATGCCTTGCTGCGCATTCGGCGCATCGCGCTGGCGCGGCGGGCTGAAGGCAAATTCGTCGTAATCGGGAAACGACAGGCTTTTGCTGCGCACCAGCGCCGAGACACGCACCGGCAAGCGCGCGGCCGCGCCGCCCGCCACGTAGTGCACCTGCACGTCCACCGGCACCTTGCGCAGGTTGACCAGAGCGTCCTTCTGCTGCGGACCAACACGGCCCTCCAACACCGGCAGGCGGAAGGCTTCGACACGGAACTGGCCCGAGGCCAGACTTTGCGCCTCCTCACCCTTGCCGCGCAGCTCCACCGTGTACACGCCCAGCTTGGCGGCTGGCGGCACGGCAAATTCGCTGAGCGCACTGCGTCCGCCGGTCGCGCTGCTGCGCCAGGCCAGCGGCTGAACGAACTGCTGGCCACTGCCCACATGCGTGACCACCAGTTCGGCGGGTTCCGATTTGGACAAGGCAAAACCCGCTGCCGTTTCGGCGCGCAGGAAGTGCTTCATCGACACCGTTTCGCCCGCGCGCACCAAGGTGCGGTCGAACACGGTGTGGGCGCGCTGGTCGCGCTCGGCGTCGGTGCTGGTGGGCACGTTGAAGCGCCAGGGCTCGATGCCGCGCTGCCATTGGCTCCAGGTAAACGCCATGTCGGCCACGCCGTCGTCGTCGGTGTGCCGCACGCTGACGAAGTAGCCGTCGGCGCTGCCGTAATCGTCCTTGCCTTCGTTGCAGTCCGGTGCATTGGTCGGCAGACCATTGATGGGCGCGCGGCCCTGGGCATCGGTCACGGCCTCAGCGAGCAGGCGGCCGTCACAGCCCGAGACCTGCACCTTGGCGCCTTCGACGACTTTGCCCTTGTCGAGCGAGGTCACCCAGGCCAGCGCGTTCTCGCGGCCCAGCTTGAAGTGCACCGCCAGATTGGTGACCAGCGCACTGGTGCGCACGTACATGGTGCGCTTGGAGCCGTACTCGGGCGCCAGCAGCGAGGCGCCCAGCAGGGGCGAGGCCACCTCCAGCACATGAAAACCCGGCGCGAGCGGCACGCCCACCACCTCGAAGGGGCGCGGGTCGCTCGCAGCGGCCTGCGGCAGGGTGACGCTGTGCACGCCGGGCTGGCCGCCCAGCAAGGACACCATGCGGCTTTGCAGGTAGTCCTTGCTTTCCTCCTGCAGAGGCTTGGGCAGGGCAATGCGCGCATCGCGCCTGGCCTGCTTGCGCTGCACCGCGTCGTGGCTGTAGTACTGCACGCGGCGGTACCAGGCAATGATGTCGGCGTCGCTTTGCGGCGTCAGCGTGTTCATTGGCACGCCCGTCTTCTGTGGCACCGGGCCCGTGGTTTGCACTTGCAAGCCAGCCTCGACTTTGCGCAGCGTGATGGGCAGCAGCGCCGGTCCGTTCGGCCCTTCGGCGAACCGCTCGACGATGCCAAAGGGCGCGGCGGCAAACTTGGCCAGCGGCGGCATGGTGCCTGTGCCCACTGCCAGCGGAAACATCGATGCATTGGCCAGCGTTCGGCCCGAGGCATCGGCGAAATCCTTGGGCAGCTCCAGCGAGTAGGCGCGGGATTCCGCAAACGGTGCGGGAAAACGCAGCGTACTGACCAGCGTGTCTCCCTGGACGACTTTGCTCTCGTCGTCCCCATTCAGGCCAGGCTTCAAGACCTCGTGTGGCCCGCGCAGCCGAAGCGCCGACGCAAGCTTCCAGGACACGGGAGCGCTGAACGTGACCGTCATTGGGCGGATAGGCAGGCACGCGGCCTGCGCGTTCTCGCGCTCGCAGCTGAGCTCCGCAGTGAAGGCATCGCGCACCGTGTATTCAAAGCGCTTGTCGACCTTGGTGACCACGCCGCTGGGCGTGGCCAGGCCCTTGCCCACCACCAGTTGCAGCTTGCTGCCAGCGGTCAGGCGCCGGTTGCAGGCCAGCGTGGCGATGGTGAGCGGCGCCTTCGCGGCCTCTTTGTCAAGGCGCAGCGCCTTGAGCAGTTCGCCGCGCTGCGCGCCGTCGATAAGGCGCACCGGAATGCGCTCGCCCACACCTTCCATGCTGCACCAGGCGCTGGCTTTGACACTTGCCAGAGTGGCGGGGCCGCTCAATTTCAGGACAAAAAACTGGTCTTCGTCGAGCGCTTGCCAGGTGCCTGGTCGCACATGGTCGACATACGGGCCGCCACTATTGAATGCATAGCTTCTCGCGCCCTTCCACTCTGCGCCAGAGGGTGATTTGAGTGCTGTATTGGGCTGCGCAGTGCAGCGCACGCCGGGCGGCAGATGCTGGGCAAAATCAAACACCCATTCGCGCTCGCTGGTCCAACGCCCCGAGCCCTGGCTGGCAGCTGCGTCGCTACAGGTGATGGCAAAGGGTGCCGGCGCTTTGGGGTCGCCGAACTGCACTGCCGGTGCGTCGAATTGCGCCACCACCTGGCGCACGCTGGCCACTTCGCCCTGCGGCGAGAAGCGGTTGGTTTGCCACGCATTGGCGCCCAGGGGGGCTATCAGCGCGGCCAACGCCATGAGTGTTCGGAAGCAACGCACGCAAATCCCTTCTTTGTTCTTTCGGCTGCGGGTGGCAAGCCTGTGCCCACGCTCCGGACATCTCCAGCCGCCCACGTCCTACACCCGTCGGCCCGTCAAGGTTTCACCATGGCACTTTGAATATCACACAAGGAGCCATTCGATGCCCAAACAAAAAGGCGACAGGGCTGCACCGGCGAAACGCAAAGCGGCAGCGCCGGCCCAGGACGCTCTGCGCGGCCACGGCGGCGAACTGCAACAGCAAGCCGGTGGATCTCACCCCCCGATGACGACCCAACAAGGCATTGTCATTGCCGACAATCAGAACACGCTGACCAAGTCGCCGCGCGGCCCCGCTTTGCTGGAAGACTTCATTCTGCGTGAAAAAATCACGCATTTCGACCATGAGCGCATCCCTGAACGCGTGGTCCATGCGCGCGGCTCTGCGGCGCACGGCTTTTTCGAGCTGAACGATTCGCTCGCCGAGTTCACGACCGCCAAGGTACTGACCGAAGTGGGCACCAAGACCCCGGTCTTTGCACGCTTCTCCACTGTGGCCGGCGGCGCAGGCTCAGTGGATACACCGCGCGACGTGCGCGGCTTCGCCGTCAAGCTGTACACCACTGAGGGCAACTGGGACCTGGTGGGCAACAACATTCCGGTGTTCTTCATTCAAGATGCGATGAAGTTCCCGGACCTGGTGCACGCAGTAAAGATGGAACCGGACCGCGGTTTCCCGCAAGCCGCTTCGGCGCACGACACGTTCTGGGATTTCATCTCGCTGATGCCCGAATCCATGCACACCGTCATTTGGGCGATGAGCGACCGCGCCATTCCGCGCAGCCTGCGCATGATGGAAGGCTTCGGCATCCACAGCTTCCGGCTGCTGAACGCCGAGGGCAAGAGCACCTTCGTCAAGTTCCATTGGCGCCCCAAGCTGGGCTTGCAATCGACCGTATGGGATGAGGCTGCCAAGCTGCAGGGCGCGGACAACGACTTCCATCGGCGCGACTTGTTTGAGGCCATCACCGGCGGCGATTTCCCTGAGTGGGAATTCGGCGTGCAACTCTTCACTGAAGAAGACGCGGCCAAATTCCCCTTCGACCACCTGGATGCCACCAAGCTCATTCCCGAAGAACTGGTGCCGCTGCGCATCGTCGGCCGCATGGTGCTGGACCGCTGGCCCGACAACTTCTTCGCCGAAACCGAGCAGGCCGCCTTCTGCCCCGCCAACGTTCCGCCAGGCATCGACTTCAGCAACGACCCGCTGCTGCAAGGACGATTGTTCTCGTACCTGGACACGCAGCTCATCCGCTTGGGGGGCCCGAACTTCACGCAGATTCCCATCAACGCGCCCAAGTGCCCGTTCCACAACCTGCAGCGCGACGGCCATATGCAAACGCAGGTGCCCAAAGGCCGTGTGAACTACGAGCCCAGCAGCTTGCAGGGCGACACCCCGCGCGCTTCGAAGGCGCTGGGCACGCTGCACTTTGCCGAGCGGCCCGACGACGGAGTCAAAGGCCGCGTGCGTCCCGAGAGTTTTGCCGACCACTACAGCCAGGCACGCCAGTTCTTCATCAGCCAGAGCAAACCCGAGCAGGCGCACATTGCGTCGGCCTATGTATTCGAGCTCTCCAAGGTGCAGACCCAGCACGTTCGCGGGGCCGTTGTTGGCCATTTGCGCCACATCGACGAGGGTTTGGCCCAGCGCGTGGCCAATGGGCTGGGCCTGCCCGAACTGCCATCGGCACCTGCCAGCGCCGTGCCCACACAAGACCTGCCCCCTTCGCCGCCGCTGGGCATCCTGGCCAAGATGAAGCACACCTTGGAAGGCCGTTGTGTGGGCATTCTGGTGGCCGACGGTTCCGATGGCGCAAGCGTCAACAAGCTCAAGCAAGCCGCCATGAAGGAAGGCGCGAGCGTAAAAATCGTCGCGCCCAAGCCCATGGTGAAGATGGCGGACGGCAGCATGCTCGCCGCCGACGGCCAGTTGGCCGGCACGCCGTCGGTAGTGTTTGACGCGGTGGCTTCCATGCTCGACCCCAAGATGGGCCAGCTGCTCGCCAGCGAAGCCGCAGCCGTGGACTGGTTCCGCGACGCCTTCGGCCACCTCAAAGCGATTGCCGCTTGTGGCGGCACGCAGCCCATCCTCGACGCCGGCAGCGTGAAGCGCGATGCGGGTGTTTTCGAGCCCAGCGAAACCCAACTGTTCCTCGAAGCCGCCAAGTCGCGCCAGTGGGACCGCGAACCCAAGGTGCGCACGCTGGCCTAAACCTTTCCCAACCCCACCAAGGAGAACCACGATGACCCCATCCAAGTACGACCGCGCGCAGCTCGAAGACCTGGTGCTGCAAATGATGGAGACCGAACTGGGCGGCGAAAAAATCTACCGCGCCGCCATTGCCACCGCCGTGAACGGCGACCTCAAGGAAGAATGGCAAGGCTACCTGAAGGAAACGTTGCACCACCAGGATGTGGTGCGCGGCCTCTGCGCTACCTTGGGACTCAACGCCGACCAACAATCGCCCACGCGCACTGTCGTCCGCCACATCGGCAAATCACTGGTGCAAGCCATTGAAATGGCGCAGCGCAACGCCCTGCCTGCAGCCGCGCAGGTCGTAGCCGCAGAATGCGTGGTGCTGGCCGAGACCAAGGACCACTCCAACTGGGAGCTGCTAGGGCGTGTCGCCGAAGTCGCGACAGGCGACATCGGCAAAGCGTTCAGAGCCGCACACGAAGATGTGGAGCAGGACGAAGACCACCACCTTTTCCACACCAAGGGCTGGATGCGAGAGCTGGCCATTCAGGGCCTGGGCATGCCGGCGGTGCTGCCGCCTCCGGAGGAAGTGAAACAAGTAGAGACCGCGATTGGCGCTTCGCGTGCGGAGCAAGCGCGCTCGTCGATGCTCTAATTCCATTTCTAAATCAAACGATTGCTTTGTCGGCTTCGCTTGTCGTACGCCTGT